>DYMW01000006.1:27960-29807 GCA_020721385.1 Sulfurovum sp.
ATTACCAACATTGCATTGAGTGCGAATGATGTTAATGAAGACATGGGAATTTATCATCCAAATACTGTTCAAGTTGTGACTGAACCAGAAGTTCAGGTATTGTCAAGTATTGGAGATTATGTTTGGTACGATGAGAATAAAGATGGACTTCAAAATGCAGATGAGACTCCTGTAGCAGATGTTAAAGTAACCCTTTATGAATCAGATTGCGAAACAGCTATAAAAGAGACACGAAGCGACAGCACAGGACATTATCTCTTTGATAATTTAGAGCCAAATGAGTATTGTGTAGGATTTGATGAATTACCAACAGGGTATCAGTTTACTCCAAACTTTGAAGAGGGTGAAGATAGAACGTTGGATTGTAGTGTTGACCCAGGAACAGGAAAGACACCAATTATTAATTTAGCAGGTGCTTACAGTGATATGACATGGGACATGGGAATTATTCCAAAGTGTAAAGATGAAGAGGGGCGAGTTTTAAAAGTATTTGATGATGAGATTCTTGCCAATACCAATGGCGATACAACCACCATCAATATTTTAGCCAATGACCATGGTAACCTTGATATAAAAACGATTCGATTTGTTTCAACCAAAGAAGGAGCGATTCTTTGGGGGAATGGAACGGCTGTTGGAGGAACAAGTATTGAAACCACAGATACTTTGGTAGTACCAGGTGAAGGCGTATGGACAGTTAAAAGTGATGGAACCATTATGTTTAAAGCTGAAGCAGGATTTACAGGTATACCAACACCTGTGTATTATATTATTCAATGTAAACAAGGTGATACAAGTAATTTGGGTCAAGTTAAGATTATTAGTAATTGTGTTTGTGAAACTTATGAGAAGAGTGTGAGTGATTCTGTAGCCACTCTAAACACATGGGGTATCTTATTTACCTTGTTCCTAACGTCACTATTGGCAGGATTTCTTTTTAGAAAAGAGATTGAACATCACCAAGCATAAAAAGTAATACTTGTTACTTTTTTAGAGTTTTCTTTCTTGGAAGACTCTAAAGCTTTATTTTATTATTAAATTAAAAAATAAAGCTTTAATTAACAATAAATCCTTTTTAGGTATAATAATAAATAAAATTTTTCAAGGATAAAAAATGAATCAAATTAAATTATCATTTATAGCATTATTGACAATAAGCAGTTTAGCAATGGCAGGAGGAGATATTTCTCCTATCACACCCTATGAATTAGAAGACACATCACTTGCAGAGAATAATGTTGTTAAAGAGATTGTGCCTCCTGTGGTGGTTGCACCTGTTGTTGCTCCTAAGCCTGTAGCCGATGTTTCAGGGATCTATGCAGGTTTTGGTATTGTAGCAGCACGATATGATACCAATTGTAATTGTAATACCAATAATAGTGGTGTTGATAAAACCGCAGGTGTAATGGCAAGGGTTGGTTATGATTTTAATCAATATGTTGGTGTGGAGGCAAGAGGGATGATGACTACCCTAAAAGATAATGGTGGAACAGTCAAACACGCGGGTGTTTTTGTAAAGCCAATGTATCCCGTTAGTGATGCCATTAATGTTTATGGACTTGGAGGCGTGGCAAAAACAAACACACAAGGAACATTAAGACGTACAGATGTAACAGGATTAGCCTTTGGTGCAGGTTTGGAGTATGATTTGTCTGCTGATACTCAAAAAGAAGCCAGATATGATAGAGACTTTAATGGTATTGCTGATCAAGAAAAAGGCTTAGGATTGTTTGTGGATTATGAGCGATTGTACTATAAAAGTGGTTCACCTGATTTAGATGTTGTAAGTGTGGGTGTAACTTACGACTTTTAATTTTGATAGTGCTCAGTTATTTTTTTGCTGAGCA
>DYMW01000078.1:0-2464 GCA_020721385.1 Sulfurovum sp.
AAATAAAGTTCTTTTAAAATCACAAACATGCTGTCAATGGATTTTTTTGAAGCAGTTTCTGCCATGGTATGGTATCCAATGGTTGGTATTTGTAGTGTTGTTCCTTGAATTTCACCTTTGGTGGCATGAATAATTCTTCCCAATTCGGTTACCCCAATAGAACCTTTTGACCCTGCTTGTTTCATTATGTTTTTTAAATAAGCATCTTTAAAGTGATACTTTATATTGTTCTTAATGGCAATATTTTTAATGATATTTTTAAGGGGTGATTTAAAAGAGGCATTTTCATCACGATTTCTTAACACCACATCTAAAAGTGATAACTCTCCCACTGTTTTATAGGGACTCGTATCTAAAACAAGCAGTTGATTGGTACTAATGTCAAATCGTCTAAAATACTCCAATAAAAATCTCCAACTTCTTCCTGCCTCTTCCGATGCAGTAAAAAACGCTGTACCCTGATAACCTAAATGGTAAAGGTAAATCATCATAGCAACAGAAATCACATTGTCAAGTTGGGCTGAAATCATCTCATCTTTCATCACCAATTTGTCCATAAAGGCGATGGGCGTTCCTGGTAAAAGATGGTCAAAATCTTCAATTCTAAAAATGATGTTGTTTCGCCTTGGACATAAATAGGCATCTTCAATAACGCCCAAACCCAAGTAGACACCAGACCATGGTTGATAGGCTTGAACTTTCTGATTCACAAACCGCATTTCAAAGTTTTTTAAAAGCTCTTCAGAGTTTGAGTTTCCCAATAAATCGGCTTGGTTTTTAGCAATAAAAGCAGCATACTGAAATTCATTGTGTCCTGTACAAATCAGTCCATGTCGATCGGCATGAGCCGAAATATATCCTTTGGTTGGGTTATTGCCTTTGGCAACCAATACACCATCATAATACTCAACTTTTACGCCTATCTCTTCAAGTTCTCTTTTGACAAACATAAAGAAAGGGTGTTCTGCACCAACCACACTAGGAACACGAATAAGCTGTTTTAAAATATCATAAAAATTTTCCATCTAAACGGTTATGCTCCAATATTGTCTTTTTTAATTTTCTTTTTCTTCAAGGTCTCATCATTTTTGTTGTTGACATTTCTCTCTATGTAATCCATAATGCCTCCTGCAATATCCAGACGGGTAGATTTTTCTATTCCTTCTAATCCTGGTGAAGAGTTGACTTCCATAACCAATGGACCTCTTGATGAAGGAATCATATCCACACCACAAACCCCAAGACCCATCGCTTTAGCAGCACCCAACGCAGTAGACTTCTCTTTACGGCTAAGTTTATGTGCTGTTGCTGAACCACCTTGATGAAGATTTGATCTAAAATCTCCTTCGGCTCCTTGACGTTTCATTGCACCAACCACTTCGCCATCAACAACCAATGCTCTGATATCCGCACCACCTGCCTCTGCAATATACTCTTGAACAAGTAGGTTAACATCCATGCCATAAAAAGCATCGAGTACCGATTTGGCAGCTTTGTCACTGTCAACCAATACCACACCAACTCCTTGTGTTCCTTCAAGAATTTTAAGAACCAATGGTGCTCCACCACTGAGTTCTATAATGTCTTTGGCGGATGATTTGTTGGATGCAAAAATGGTTTTTGGCATATCAATATCTTTTCTTGAAAAAATTTGAAGACTTCGTAATTTGTCTCGACTTCTTTTAATGGCCAAACTTCCTGTGACGGTAAAGACATCCATCATTTCAAAGTGTCGTACCATGGCGGTTCCATAAAATGTTCTACTCGCTCCAATACGAGGAATAATCGCATCAGGAACATCCAAACGCTCTCCCATATAGTTGATTTGAAGTTCACCCTTCATGATTTCAATGGAACATTTTAAGTAGTCAATAACCATCATTTCCCAACCTCTGGCTTGTCCTGCTTCAACCAATCTTCGTGTAGAGTAGAGTTTTGCGTTTCTTGATAAAATATAGACTTTCATTTTTCTTCCTGTATGTGTGGTGTGGCTAATTTTTCTTGTGATACATCAACTAAAAAGCGTTTTTCTAAAAATTTTCTTCCAATAAGCATTGGAAATTTCATTTTTTCTCGGTTGGTTAAAGAGATAATGGTTTTGTAGGTTTTACCAAAAAATTCAACATTCACTTTAATATAGGGTCGATATTGAATTTGACCATTGGAACTTTTAACCCGTTTGAGTTTGTAAAGAGGAACGTGCATTCGTCTACCATGATAGGATTCATGCACTTCATCACAGAGGTTAAAATGAACCATATTGTTGGGTTCATCTATTTCAATATGGTCACAATGGAGGGCATTTGAATCGGCACCCGTATCAATTTTAGCATCTAAATTATAGAGTTCTAAATCCAAAATTGAAATGATTTCATGTCTTCCAATTATTTTTTTTTGCATTGCGTGTTTCCTTTAAAGATTTCAGCTATTATACACTAAAAAATAATGATGCCATCTTCTTTAT
>DYMW01000078.1:2564-7196 GCA_020721385.1 Sulfurovum sp.
TTTATGAATATCATTTGTCAAATGTTTCTCCTAAAAAATTTTTGCTTAAAAGTTTACCACTTTGAGGCTTTTTTAGATGGATGTCAAGTTGAGGATAAGGCATTTTAATTTGATGTGCGATGAGTGTTTCATGAATTAAAATGAGTAGATTTGATTTGGTCGAAGGACGATACCCTTCAATCCAAACAAAAAGTTCAAGTTCTATAAAACTCTCTCCCATATTATGCACCCAAATATTTGGTTTTCTCCCTTCAATTTCACGTAATATTTTAATATGTGTGGCACCATTAACCGCATTAACAATGAGTTTGGTTATTTTTTTAATGTCACTTCCATAAGCAATTTTAAAAGGAACATAAATCCGTCGAACACGACTCTCTAAAGTAAGATTGAGTACACTTTTTTCTATTAAGTCACTGTTGGGAATAATAAAATGCGTGTTGTCAATACTTCGTAAAACGGTAGCTCTTAGTCCAATATCCATCACTTTACCAACAAATGTTCCATCAATGCTTATAAAGTGACCCAATCGAATGTTTTTTTCACTCATAATTACAATCCCTGCAACATAGTTGGAAACCACACCTCTTAGTGCAAACCCCATACCAATAGATAATGCCCCTGCAATTACCGCAAAATTAGCCAAACTTAGCCCCATACTACTAATGGCAATTAAAAAAGCTACCGCAATAATAATGGTCGATCCAAAATTGGCAATCACCTTAATGGAGATGGTACTCATGTCTTTACGACGATTATGGAGTTTAATAAACTGCTTATGATAAATTTTAGCAATAATAAATCCCAATACAATAATGAATATGGCATTTAAAATATTACTTGCCAATATGGGGTTTTCATCATAAATAAAAAGAGGTTTTTTAATATAGGCTCTAAAATCATCATACATGGTTTCAATTTTCTCTTTAATGGTAAACATCATGGAGTCAATTGAATCAATGGAGTCGAGTTCTGAACCACTAATATTTTTTAGAAGAAGATATTTGGCGGTATAAAGTTCATCTTCTTCGGAAAAGTTCGTAAGGACATTACGCATCTCTTGTTGTTTGGTAAGAAGTAAATCAATATGTTTCTCTTGGTACTCATAAAGTGCCAACAGCAATAGATTGTCAAAATAGACTTTTAAAGTGTTGTTTTTGAGTTGTGTATTTTGTTTAAAATTCAATTCCAGTTTGGGTGAGATGGTTTCAGAAGAGAGAAGTTCACGCTCTTTGGTTAAATTGAGTGCAATAAATTTGGTATCAATTTTTTTAAGTTTTTCATCGGTCTTTTCAAGATCTATTTTATTTTTCTTGGTATTAAATTTAACATTATTGAGGTTGAGTTTAATAAGCTCTTGTCCTTCATTAATAATGGTGGTGCTGTATTTAATAAACGCTTCATCCCTCATCTGCATCAATTTATAATAAGCAAATTGAAGTTGATAGAGCCTTAGATTCTCTTTTTTTGTCTCTACCAAATTTTCAATACGGTGTTTCAAAAAAGACAATTTTTCCTGAATGGTAAGGCGATTTTTTTGGGTATTTTGTCTTTTTTCTAATGTTTTTGAGATATGATTAAAAAGTTGTAAAAATGGCTCTTGTTCAATGGATTCTTTGTTTAAAAAATCATGATTAAAGGTAATGGTTGTCGGTTTGTATTTGGTTAATTGTTGCAATTTTAAAAGTAAAAGTTTTTCCGTTGCAAGACGCTCTTTACTGGTTTCATCCATCGGCGTTATTTTTTCTAATGCCTGTTGCATTTGGGTGTAGTACATATTGAGTTCGGTAGGTTCTCCCACATAAAGCTTAGGATTAATTTCCGCACCATGAAGCATATTGGCTATAAACAGTATGACAAAAATAATTTTCAAATCAATAATCCTTTTATTATTTTTTAATTATTTTAACATAATTGCAATAAGTTATAGAATTTAAATAGGTATAGGGTAGAAACTCCTCTTTGAGACTTAAGTAGCAGAGTTAATTTAGACAATTTGTCTATAATACCTTTTTAATTATAGACCTTAAAGTGAAGGATCACAATGAATCAAGAACTGATTGAAAAAATAGCATTAGTAGAACAACATCTTTTAGATTATCAAGAAGGTATTGATGTTGATATTCATGCTTTTGATATTGCTGATTTGTTGGTTGAGATAAATCAGGTTGACAAAGAGGTTTATTTTGCATTTTTACGAAAATTGCCCAAATCACTCTTGGCTGAAGTTTTGGTGGAACTTCCAAAATCGATGCAAGAGAGTATCTACAATGAATATGATGCCAAAGAATTGGCCAAAATTACAGAAGAGTTGGATACCGATGAAGCAGCCGATTTAATTCAACACATTGAAGAGGTTGATGAAAATAAAGCGAGTGAAGTTTTATCAAATCTCTCTAAAAAAGAACGAACAAATATCAAAGAATTGATTGCCTATTTGGAAGATGAAGCGGGTGCATACATGCAAACCGAAGTCTTTGATGCGAGACTTTTTGAAACCATTGGAGAATCGATTTTACGTCTAAAACGAATGAAAAAAGAGAATCAAATTGACAATATTCATCATGTTTTTGTGGTGAATAAACATCGAAAATTCTTAGGTATGATTCCCTTAGAAGATTTGATTCTTCATGGTCCTAATGAGTACTATCGTGATGTCATTGAAGAAGGAAAGATTACCCTCTCTATTGAAGCCCATGTTCATATCAAAAAAGTAGTGGAGATGGCAGGAAATTATGACCTTTCTGTTATTCCTGTGGTCAATGCACATGGAATACTTTTAGGGCGTATTACATCAGATGATATTTATGACATTGCCCAAGAGGATGCAACCGAACAGATTTATAACCTTGCAGGGGTTAATGATGATGCCGAGCAAGAAGAGAGTGTTTGGAAAATTGGTAAAGCCCGAGGGGTGTGGTTGGGTATTAATCTTGTAACAGCAATTGCAGCATCACTGGTTATTGGACTTTTTGATGCTACCATTCAATCACTTGTTGCCTTGGCGGTTCTTATGCCCATTGTCGCCTCTATGGGTGGCAATGCAGGAACACAAACCCTTACCGTTACCGTTCGACAGATGGCGTTGGGTGATATTGAAACGGCACAAGCAAAAAAAACCATTGCCAAAGAGGTACTCATTGCATTAATGAATGGATTACTTTATGCGGTTATTATGGGAATTATTGCTTATGTTTGGTTTCAAATGCCCATGCTGGGTGTGGTTATTGGTATGGCAATGGTGATTAATTTAATTTCGGCAGGTTTTTTTGGAGCGGTTATTCCCTTAACCCTTCAAAAATTTGGTGTTGACCCAGCAATTGGTTCAACGGTACTTTTAACAACCGTAACGGACGTGGTAGGCTTTTTTAGCTTCCTTGGACTTGCGACATTAATTTTATTATAAAAGGATAAACGACTAATGGAAAATGATAGGACAATTGATACAAATATACATACAGATATAGACACGAATACAGCATGGAAATACTATGTAGAAGATTATTGGGACATCGTCGTGGGTGTTTTTGCAATTTTGGTTGCTTTTGCTTTTCATAAAAATGGACAAGGTGGCATGGCAACCATTATGGCTGCTGTTGGTATTGCTGCACTCTCTTTGACAGTGGCAGAAGTAGCTGAAATACTCTCTGAACGCTTACAAGAGCCTTATGGAAGTATGGTACTAACGTTTAGTGCCGTTGTGGTTGAAATCATTTTACTCTATATTATTTTGCTAGAAGCTGTACACTCCCCTGAAGTTATCGAAACGGTTAAGGGAGGAATTATCTCTGCTATTATTGTTGATATGAATGTTCTTTTAGGACTGGCTGTGTTTATTGGAGGGCTTAAATTTACCGAGCAACAACACAATAAAGAGACCTCTAGTACCTATACCACCATTTTATTGGTTACCGCATTGGCTCTTTTGGTGCCAAGTTTATTGAGTGAATCATCTCATGGTTTTGAAGTTATTAAACAGACCAGTATTATTGTTGCTGGAGTTTTGATGCTCTTTTATATTATCATCTTTATTTTTCAAACCAAAACCCACACCCATTTTTTTAAAGCTACAGCTAAAAGTAGAATCTTTAGATTAAAACGAAAAATGCAGGGTTTAGATCAAGAGATTGATGAGAGTCAACACAGTGATTATGTTTTTGAAAAGTTTAACAATTTTGGAAATTTTATTGCTATTTTTCTACTTATTTTGGTCATTGCTTTGGGCGCAGAAATTTTTGCTACCGATGGGGTAAAATTGGCAAAAGAGTATGGTGTCTCAGCAGGACTTTCGGGTTTAATTATCGCCATTGTTGCCGTTGCACCAGAGATTTTTACTGCGATTAAAGCAGCTAGAAATGACCAAATTCAGAGGGTTATTAACATTGCTATGGGTGCTTCAGTGGTCTCCATTTTGTTAACGGTACCTATTTTGTTGATGTTGGCGTATGCAAGTGGTATTGATTTATTACTTGACTTTAACTCTTTACAAATAGGGGCATTGATTATGACCATTATTCTAGCATGGAAAAGTACCGAAGAGGGAAATACCAACTACTTTGAAGGTATGTCTCATTTGATGTTTTTTGTCTGTTATACGATTATTGCAACCTACTATTAAGAAAAAAATAGGCT
>DYMW01000079.1 GCA_020721385.1 Sulfurovum sp.
AATGTACTTGACAAAGTTGCACTGTGCTATGGTCAAATGAGTGAGCCTCCAGGAGCAAGAAACAGAATCGCACTTACTGGTCTTACAATGGCTGAGTACTTTAGAGATGAAATGGGTCTTGATGTATTGATGTTTATTGATAACATCTTTAGATTTGCACAATCAGGTTCTGAAATGTCAGCACTTCTTGGTCGTATTCCATCAGCGGTTGGGTATCAACCAACATTGGCATCCGAAATGGGTAAACTTCAAGAGAGAATTACCTCAACAACCAAAGGTTCAATTACTTCTGTTCAAGCAGTATATGTTCCAGCGGATGACTTAACCGATCCAGCTCCAGCGTCTGTATTTGCTCACTTAGATGCAACAACAGTACTTAACCGTTCAATTGCTGAAAAAGGTATTTACCCTGCGGTTGATCCATTGGATTCAACATCAAGAATGCTTGATCCAAATATTATTGGTGAAGAGCATTACAGTATTGCACGTGGTGTTCAGTCAATTCTTCAAAAGTACAAAGATCTTCAAGACATCATTGCGATTCTTGGTATGGATGAGCTTTCAGAAGAAGATAAAAATACGGTTCAAAGAGCTAGAAAAATTGAAAAATATCTTTCTCAGCCTTTTCACGTTGCTGAAGTATTTACAGGTAGCCCTGGTGTTTATGTTGAACTTGCTGATACATTGGCAGGATTTAAAGGGCTTATCGAAGGTAAATATGACCACATGAACGAAGCTGCATTCTATATGGTTGGTAATATGGACGAAGCTATCGCTAAGAATGAAAAGATTTTAGCAAAAAATAAATAAGTCTAAAGGATAGAAATGAAACTCCTTAAACTTGAAATTGTGACACCCGATGGTGTCATTTTTGATAATGAAGTAAAACAAGTAACCCTTCCTGGTAGTGAAGGTGAGTTTGGTGTTTTGGCTGATCATGCGGCACTCGTTTCTCTTTTAGATGCAGGTGTTATTACCATTGCGACAGCGGATAATAAAGAAGTTGCTGTTGCTATTAGTGGTGGTTATGTCAAAGTTGATGAAGATAAAACTTTATGTGTCGTTGAAGGTGCTGTTGCCCTTTATGGAGAAGATTCTAATCTTGCTCAAGCAATTGCAGAAGCAAAAGAGTTGCTTGAGAGAGCACAATCATCAAGTATGACCATTGCTGCTGCAGTTAGCAAAGTCGAACACATTCATAAGAAAAGATAAACATGGGACTCTTTGATAGCTTATTTACATATCTTGATAAGAGTTCTGCCATTACAATTTTTGTTTTGGCACTACTTTCTGTCTACTTATTTATTGTTTTATGGATTTTTTTGTATCGATATTTTGCATTAAAAAGTAAAATCTCCGTAGAAGAATTATCTTTAAAGAAACTCTATTTAGGACGTTCAAAAACCGTAGAAAAAGATTCGTTACTTTTTGTGTATCTTTCTAAAGTATTAACGCCCAATCAAGCGATATTTTCTGTAGCTAAAAATGCTGCAATTAAAGGTGCGACAGGTGGATTAACAGCATTATCAATTATTGCATCAACTTCTCCTTTTATTGGATTGTTTGGTACCGTTGTGGCTATTTTAGAAACATTTTCTTCATTGGGAAAACAAAATGGTACTTCCATTGCTATTGTAGCACCAGCCATTTCTGAAGCATTGGTTGCTACAGCAGCAGGTATTGCGGTGGCAACATTTGCTTACTCGTTTCATTTGATTCTTAAAAGAAAAGCGTATGAGTTAAATATTTTGCTTGAGAGTCAAGCAGACCTTATATTGTCGCAGAAGGCTTACTAATGTTTCAGTGGGATGAAAATCCTGATTTGAACATTACACCATTAATTGATGTGATGTTGGTCTTGATGGCAATTTTTATGATTACCATACCCGTTATGCATTATGAAGAGAAAATTGATTTACCAGATGGTTCAAAAAAATCATCGGTGAGTGATGCGAAAGCCTTAACAGTTAGAATAGACAAAGCGTTAAATGTTTATTATATCGATGATGTATTTACATTAGAAAGTTTTCCAGATGCTTTTAGACTTAAAACCAGTGATACTGACAAGACCCAAGTGGTGTTTATCAATGCGGACAAAGAAATTGCTTATGAAAAAGTTATTTATTTATTGAAGACGGTTAAACAAAATGATTTTACTAAAGTATCTCTTTTAACTCAATGATTATGACCGATAAAAACAAATTAGTCTCTAGTGGATTGGTGGCATTTTCAATTTATATTGGATTAATATTTCTTATTTTACTCTATTATAATGTTCATGCCATTAAAGCTAAAAACTTTGTGGAAAAGAATGCTGATAGAGTTACGGTTACTTTGGTGAATAGTGATAAAACAGTATTTAATAAAAGTGCTAAAGAGAGTAGCCCAACCAAACCAAAGCCACTACCTACACCTATTCCCGTACCTATTGTAAAACCAGAAGTTGTTAAAGAAGAGAGTAAACCAGCACCAGTGATTCCTCCTAAAGTCGTTAAACCAGAAGTTGTCAAGCCAGTTGTTCAACCTCCGAAAGTGGTTAGAGAGCCTGTGGAACGTGCTACAACAAAGATACCTGAGCCTAAAACACCTGTTAAAAAAGAGCCTGTAAAAGTTGAAGAGCCTATTAAAAAAACACCTCCAAAAGAGATTAAAGAGCCAGTTAAAAAAGCACCAAGTGTTAATGATTTGTTTTCAAATATCAAAACAAAAATACCTGTAATTAGCCAACCTAAGACACCAGTAAAACAACCTGTTGTTGAAAAAATTCCCGAAGATAGTGGTGTTAAACACAATTCATCCATTACGGATAGAATAAAAGCAACACAGCTAAGTGGAGAGGTTTCTAATGTCAATAGAGAACGTGGTGTTGAGAATGCATATATTGCAAGAGTTAAACAACACATGAACAATTGGGATGCTGGAGGTAATAATGGTGGACAACGTGTAACCATAGCATTAACCATCTATAATAGTGGAAAATTTCAGTATAGCATTATGAGTGGTATAGCCAGTTCAGGTATGGAACAAAGTTTAAGAGAGTATTTAGATACTTTAAATCGTATGGGATTGGGGCAACATGACAAATCATCTCCTTATTCCATTAGTGTAACATTTAGTACAAGATAGTTGACTAATCATGGCATTAGCACAATTAGTTTACAATATCAAGTCATAATTAAAAAATATATTACAAAACAAAGGATAAATATGAGATATGTACTGTTTTTCTTATTAACATTGAATCTCTTTTCATTTGACGCTGTGTTAAATATTGAAAAAGATGTTGAGTCAAAAGCAAACCTCTCGTTGGTAGAAGATACCGCAAGTGCGGGAAGTACCGCAAATCATTCAAAAATGTTTGAATTACTTTTAAATGATTTAAAGATGAGTGGACATTTTATTGTTGACACAGAATTACGAAGAGCATTCTTTGATGATGATGGGTTGGTGCCTGTTGAATTGCATGATAGAGAATATCTTTTAAAATATCGATATGGCTCAACAGGTACCACCTTAAATATGAAATTGGTACGGGTTGCAGACAATTCGGTTGTGTATCAGAACAATTATCAGGTGAACACCTCAGTACGTTATCCATTTTTATCACACAATGCGATTGCCGATGCCAATAATGCTTTAGGATTTGAGGATATCTCTTGGATGAAACGTAATTTACTGTTCTCTAAATATACCTCTTCACGAAACAGTGAAATTTGGATTGCTGATTATACGTTAAGTTTTTCAACTCCCGTTGTTCGAGGTGGATTGAATCTTTTTCCAAAATGGGCAAATAACACTCAGAGTGCTTTCTATTATACTTCTTATAATGGTGTGATACCAACACTATACAAAGTAGACATGGGTTCAGGTTCACGTCAGAAAGTAATAGCTTCAGAAGGAATGTTGGTGGCATCTGATGTTAGTAATGATGGTAGTCGTATACTCTTAACCATGGCACCTAATGGACAACCAGATATTTATGAATTTAATGTCAATTCAGGTTCTAAAAAACGTTTAACAACCTTTGGTGGGATTGATGTTAATGCCAAATATATTGGTGATGAGAGTCGTATGGCTTTTGTTTCAGATAGAGTAGGTCGTGCCAATATTTATACCACGGATATTGGTTCAAGCTCAATTTCAAAAGCAGCCCATTATGGAAACAGTAATAGCTCATGTGATGCTTGTGGTCAAAATTTACTCTATTCTGGGGGCAGTAACATCTATTTGGGTTCAGTGAACAGTTCTTATGTGAGACCATTAACAAGTAATGGTTCTAATCAATTGCCTCGTTTCTCAAGTGATGGTAAAGTCATTTTATATATCAAACAAAGTGGAGGAAGAAATTCGATCGGTTATATGAATTTGGCGACAAAACAGAGTGCACTCTATCCTATGCAGAGTGGAAAAATTCAATCAATTGATTGGTAAATTCTTTTAAGAGGGAAAAAAATGACAAAAAAATTACTAGTAACTGCATCATTGGCTTTAATAATTATGACAGGTTGTGCAAATAAGAAAATAGATTCAGCTGAAAATGTTGATGCAGGTCTTGCCACTGGAGATGGAAGTATGTATACCAATGTTGACCCTAATGGGGCTAATGGAGTTGGATCTAATGGAATGTATGGTGATGGTGCAGGTTATGGAGATGCTAATGGTGTTCAAAAGATTTATTTTAATGTAGATCAATATACCATTACTCCAGATAATCTCTCTACCATTAGCAACAATGCCAACATATTAAAAAACAGTATTGCTTCAGGTGGAAAAATTAAAATTGAAGGACATTGTGATGCTTCAGGTAGTGATGAGTATAATTATGCTTTAGGACTTAGACGTGCTCAAGCAGCAAAAGATGCTTTGACAATGAAAGGTATCAATGGTTCAAGCATTACTCTAGTGAGTATGGGTGAAAGTGCTCCAGAGTGTGTTAGTGATACAAGTGATGATTGTTATTCAAAAAATAGAAGCGTTGAGTTTTCAGTCATTCAGTAACGAGTGTAACATTTAACGATGTTAATATTATTTTGGATAAGTTTATGACAACAATAAAAAAAATAACATTAGCAGCACTTATGGGGATGGTTTCAGGGCTTTATGCCTATGAACCATCTGCGTATGGAGCTGGTAATTTGGACAGTGCAACACCTTATGGCTTAACCAAAACAGAACAAGCTGTATTGGAAAACAAGCAAACCTTACAAATTCTTTACAATAAAGTAAACGAACAGCAAAATCGTATTGATGGATTAACCACCATTATTGAAGGTCAAAATCAAGAAATTTTACAATTAAAAGAGCAGTTACAGCTTCAAGTACAAACACAAAGCAGTACACAAACAACGGCTGATTCTAATCAAACGTACTCTTTATTGTTGGAACTTAGTCGTACTGTAGATAACATTAACAATTCGTATGTAACAAGGGATGAATTAAAAAAAGCATTGGCGGGAAGTAGATTAGGGGTAAGTTCCTCTGGTTCCTCTACAGGAAGTTCTTTATCAAAAAGTAACGCTGTATCAGGTAACTCTGCCGACATCTATACAAAAGGTGTTCAATTGTTTGCAACACGTAGTTATAAAGCATCTAAAGAGCAGTTTGAAATGGTATTGTCTCGAAATTATAAACCTGCTGCTACAAACTATTATTTGGGTGAAATTGCTTATTATACCCATGACTATAGTAATGCAGTAGCCTATTATAAAGAGAGTGCTGCACAGTATGCTGATGCAAGTTATATGGATGTTTTATATTTGCATACAGCGATTTCATTGGATAATATTGGACAGAAAGATCAAGCTAAAGGATTTTATCAATTTGTAATTGAACATTATCCCAATAAAAAATCTGCTGCTATTGCAAAAAGTAAACTTTAACAGTAGAAAACAAAGTGTATAAGTGACAAATAAGTTTGCTTTGCTATTATGTTGAAAATTATAATTAGGAGATTTCATGACAATTACTAGTGAAAATTGTGTTGTAGGTATCGAATACGAAGTAAAAGAAGCGGGAACAACTGAGATTGTTGATAGCAATAAAGGTTCAGGTCAACCTTTAGAATTTATTATGGGTAGAGGTCAGATTATTCCTGGTCTTGAAAATGCATTATGTGGTATGAACAAAGATGAATCTGGTGATATTATGGTTTCAGCTGTTGATGCTTATGGTGAATACAATGCAGAGGCAGTGCAAACACTTCCTATTGAGCAGTTTGAAGGTGTTGATCTTAAAGAAGGTTTAATACTTTATGGTCAAGGTGAAGATGGTCACACGGTTCAAGTAACGGTTAAATCATTTACTGATACTGATGTAAACATTGACTTCAATCACCCATTGGCAGGTAAAGACTTAATGTTCTCTGTAACGGTTTTAACAGCAAGAGAAGCAACAGCTGGCGAAATCTCTTCAGGTGTTATCGGTGGTACTCAATCATCGGGTGGATCTTGTGGTTCAGGGTGTGGTTGTTACTAATTTTTAACTCTTTTTTATTACTTGATACTGCTTTTTAGTGGTATGAGGTAGTAGTTTTTTTCTTCTCTTTTATCTTTTAAACATTTATTTCTTTCTATAATTTTTTTTTATAAATCTTATGTATTACTATGTTATAATCAACTTTAGTTATTACTTTTTATTTTTAATGAAGTAATGCATATTATAAAATGGAGAGAAGAAAATGAAAACTTTTAAAAGTCTTTTATGGGTAATTATGATGTTGTTTATGGGATGTGGAGGAGGAGGTAGCAAATCAAGCAATATAGATGCATCTGAAGTTGGAATAATTGCGAACAATACCTCAACAAGCACGCCTTCTGGTTCTGAAGGCGACAGTTTTATTTCATCAACACAGACAAATACATCTTCTATAATAGAAGAGACGAACACTTCAACAAGCACGCCTTCAACACCCATAGTTGAAACAGCTACCTCTACGCCAATTGTTGATACCACAGCCAATTATTATCCAGCAAAAAATAATATTTTATCTGATTTAAAAGAGAATTTTGAAGGATTTACAGTGGTTGTTTATAGTA
>DYMW01000080.1 GCA_020721385.1 Sulfurovum sp.
GTTTACCTTAATCTACTAAAATTCTCATATCTTCAACCAAGACATTTACTTCTTTAATATTCTTCATATCCCTTAAATCAATCTCTTCAATTTCAGAAACATCTTCATCTTCTACTTTGGTATATCTTGAATTTTCTCTGCTAACAGAGGTTAAAACTTCATCCTTTTCATCGATACCATTGTCATAAGCTGAATCAATCTCATCATTGCTATCAACCAAAGGATCAAAAGTGTCTAAATTATTCTCATCATTGTTAACAAAATTTTTATATCTATTGTGTCGTATGTCTAAACCATCTTTATATGGGTTTCCTTCTACATCTAAATTCTCTGCATACATATTTACTATTGTATCCTCATTTTGAAGATTGTCATTTAGATGAACCGTTGCCAATTCAATGGTATTGTTCTTTACTCTTTGGTCACCTGTAATATATTTATACACTTTATCTTTATAGACTCGATTGGATCGATTTTTAATTTTTGCTTTTTCAAACAAAGGATTTAAATCTTCCTTTTCAGTTTGTTCTGCACTATTTCCATTATTCTCACCATTCCAATCCGATTCATTGGCAAAAAGCATCAGTGAAAATAGAATGCCTATCAATACGGTTTTCATTTTTTTAATCCTTGTTTCTAAAACTTTAAAGAAGCAGTGCCAAGCAGACACTCCTTCTTTAAAAACTTACATTTTGATGGTACTGTACACCACTAATCAACTCTGGTCATACCTTGATACAAAACAGCCCCATTAGAAATTTTACTATTCTCCATAGAACAATATTTTTCAATATTCACACTTGAAAGTGTTGCATTATTAACAGACATACCACACGTATCAAGCACGGAATCCTCAACCGTTGTATCAAGCATAATACTTTTACTTTTAAGGGTACTGTTCATTAAGGAACTACTCTGTATCCTATATGATCCTTGAATAACAACCGCATTTTCTATTTTTAATGTTCCCCTATTGGATGTAAGAATATTACTAGAGCTGATATTGACGCTATTTAAAGTAGAGTCGTTAATAACCATTTCACTTTGAGAAAGTATCGATTTATCAATATCCAAATTTTCAACAACATTATTTAAGTGAAATGAAGATTCATTTTCAACTCTACTACCATTACTCAAATAGATGGATGATTGTCTCATAGTAGAATCTTCTGCTTTTAAATTGTCTATTTCACTGTTACTCATAATAGAACTTCCATCCATAGAAGCATCTTGAAACACCAAACTGTTTTGTATTACAGATGAATTCAAATCAATATTCGCATTGGCAATATGACTGCTTAAATCAATCTCACTGTCTGTTACATGGCTACCATTTAACAACTCTATATTTGACTGCTCAATCAACGAATAGCCATCCAAACTTGTATTCTCCACACTGTTTTGCGTATGAATGTCACTATTCTCTAATATTGAATCTTCCATCTGCAATAACCCTTGGTTTATCTCACTATTGTTAACTTGGTTACTCTCAAAACTGTTTTCATGTCTCAAATCCAATTCATAAACATCAGCATAGGTTTGCAATACCACCAAAGAGAGTAAGAGTAATTTTTTCATTACTACCCCTTTGGCTAAATTTGATATGGTTCTATATCAAATTATTGACTTAACGAATAACCAAACGCCCTTGTGTTAATACTGCATTACGGAAGCTTGAATCATGTACTTTATTGTCTTCAGATACGGACAAATCAATAACATCACTGTCTTTAATAAGTATACTTGCTTGAGATAAACGAGAGTCAAGCAGATGACTGTCTTTAATCTCATTGTTTTGTATACTCACCGATGAGTCTCTTCCATCCAGTGTCGAATTACTAATAAGTAGTGCATTTTGTTTAATACTTGAATCTTCAGCCGTTACATTAACGACACTGTTGTTGGCTTGTTGTTTAAAGTTACGAACAACACTATCATCTACAGCAAGAAGTGTATCTTGTGTTATTGTACTGTCTTGAAGTTCGGCATTTCTAATGGTGTTGGTATGGTCAAGATAAACTAAAGCAACATCGGAATCATCTTGAACATTAATATCGGCTTGTTTTATTTTTGAATCAACAGCTAATGAACTATCACCTTTAACATCGGCAATAATGTTGGTAACGGTTTGATCTAATTTTGAAATGGTTGCATCATTAATCGTGGTTACACCTTGTGAAATTTCAGAATAATCTTGAATTTCAGTATCCCCTTCAATATTATTGTGTTGTTTTACATTAAAATTTTCAGCCACAGCACCATCTGTTAATTGTGTCACTGCTTGTTTAATATCGGCTTGACCAATTTTACCACCATCAATAACGTTGGTGGTATCAATCTCAATGTCATCAGCTTTTGATGCATCACCTTCATCCAACATTAAAAAGTTTGCTTGTTTAATTTTTGTTCCGTCTCTATTTCCACCTTCAATCTCAACATTTGAGATGGTGTTATCAGAAGTAATTTTAGCATCTGTTAATTGTTGACCATGCCCTTCAACCAATGTAAACCCTTGATCAATCTCTAATGAATCTTTTCCAAATGATGTAATGGTAGCATCAGTAATCGTACTGTCTGAATTAATTTTTACATCATCCACTTTACCATCAACAATGATTGTTTTTCCTTGAGTAATAATCGTGTCTCTATTCTTTCGATTATACGGTTCATCATCAAACCCAGGATCAGTAACATCTACCATTCCATCTGCATTAATAATCGCATCATCAATTAAGTTACCATCATCTTTTTCTTTAATACTTAAATCTAAAACATCTGCATCCTCTAATATTTTTGTCTCTCCTTGAGAAACTTGTGCAGAATTCATTTCCGTTCTCTCAACCTCATTCTCTTGATTTATTTTTAATCCATCAACATTTGCTGCAAAAAGTATGCTTGATGCAACCATTGACATAACTATTAACGTTTTCATTTTTTCCATTCTTTTTCATTAAAGTGGTTTTATCCACTGACAATTTTTTCACAAAAACTGTTGCATAAGGTGTTTTTTTGACAATATACACCTATTTTAATTTAAAACTAAGCTATTAACTTGTACAATTAAAAATAGTTTAGTTATTTAGTATAGTATTGATTATTTTTAAGAGTTCCTGCTCCCTTTTAATCATTTTTTTCTAAAAACTAGACTATGTTCCTCTCACGTTATTAATCATATTTTCTCCTTTTATCCTATATTGAACTTATAATTAAGTCCGTTTTTATTATACGGTACAAATAATTAAAAAATGATTATTTTAATTATTTTTTATTCACATTTGCTTCACATTATTAAAATATGTTGTATAATATTATTTTTTCCAAATTTAAAATTTTATACCCAATATGCATTATTTTGGTTATAATATTTTTATGAAAGCATCACAATTAACCCTACTTATTATTTTTTTACTCTTCAGTGCGTGTCAAGAAGTGGGTGACAATAAACCTATTTTGAGTGACAAACATGAAAAACAACCCATTATTATTATCAATAAAAACCGACATCTTAATATTGCTGAATTTTGGATAGACCAACAAAAATCTCCTGATACAATCATCATGAATACAAAAGAGATTGAACAATTCAACAACGATACGGCGTATGAAAAAAAGACCCTTACCTATTTTCAAGACATACCAACAGAGTATGATGGTGCATGGATTAAAATGACCATTGAAGTGATGTTTAATGGTCTTAAAAATCGTACCAAATATTTTGAAGATGGTCAAAAAATTTCCAATGATTTTTATAATAAAATCAAAGAAGAGATGTATTTAGATGTACTCTATGGAAACCCTAAACCCACACGTTATGCTTTAACCGTTAACTATACCAATCAAAAAATTATTCCTAGCACACTTGCATTACTCAAAGAGGAGAAACAGATACACTTTGACCGTAACCAAAACTCAGCTTTGGACATTGGAACACCTCTTGCCATTTTACATGGCACTTCTGATGGGTTATGGTATTACGGAATTGGACCTACAAGCTCTGGTTGGGTAGAGAGTAAAAACATTGCCTTTGGAGAAAGAGATGAGATAGCCAACTATCTACATACAGAAGAATTTATTATTACCACCTCTGCTAAAAATCCACTCATGATTAAAGGACACTATCATGATTATACACGTATGGGGGTTCGACTTCCTTATGTAATGAATATCGATGATATGACCATGGTACTTATACCTAGCCGAAACAATGAAGGAAAATTGGTACTCTCTAATGCCACCATTAAAACCGACAACACCCACAAAGGATATTTACCTTATACTCCCCGTGCCATATTGACCCAAGCGTTTAAATTTTTAAATGCTCCTTATGGTTGGGGAGGAATGTATGGAGAACAAGATTGTTCAAAATTTTTACAACAAGTTTATGCCACAACAGGTGTTTTACTTCCTAGAAATTCAACCTCTCAAAGTAATGTTGGCTCCTCTATTGTAGAGCTTTCTGGATTGACCAATAACTCAAAAATTGAATTGTTAAACAGTGTCGCTACCATAGGAAGCACCCTTTTACATTTAGATGGACACATTGTTTTGTACTTGGGTGAGTATAAAGGAGAGCCTTATATCATTCACACCGTTTGGGGAGAATCTGAAGAGCATTTTGCACTTGGAAGAACCGCTGTTACTTCACTCAATTTTAATGATTATCTTACTAAAATTGATAAAGCAACCGCCATTGAGATGAAAATAGAAGAAAACCTACTTATTGCCGAGGTTCAAAAAAAATAGAAGCTTCAATGTGATCTGCCTTAACCTCTTGGGAGGTCATGTTGTACTCTAAATTGTCACCTTTAATATGGCTTTTATAAATATCTAATGTAAAAGAAGCGGTTCCTTTTAGATATTTTGCATCCACATTGTAATCAATACTATCGGTTAAAAATCTATAATTATCATGATTTTTTAATTCAACATTCTCTTTCAAATAAACCACATCATCTCTATAAATACCTTGAGTGGCTAAAAGCATATCTCCTTTATCACTCGTAAGGTTTATCTCTTTCATATCAAGATAATTGGTATATTTGGTGGTTTCACTTGCCAATAATGCATTACCTATCTGATTCTCTTTAAGTTCAATCAATGAAAAATTTGTAAATACCAACTCTTTAGAAGAATTTGACTCTACTGCATCTTGTGAAATTGGATTAATTCTTAGTACACTCAATAGTAAAATAATCAATGCAAGAATTAAAAAATACTCTATTCTCAATGCCATAAAGCTAAATAGTTCTCCTCTAACCCTTCTGATTGAATTAACTTCTCAATCATCTCACGTACCGCACCCTCTCCTCCTTGGCTCTCTAAAACTTCATCAGCAATCTGTTGCACGTACATGGAAGCATTTTTAGGAACAAAAGAACGTTTTGAGGCATTTAACATTCTATAATCATTTAAATCATCACCAATTGAGGCAACATTCTCCATGGTCAAATCAAGCTCTTTTAAAAGCTCTTCTAAAACCTCTTTTTTATTGTCAATACCTTGGTAAAAGTATTTTATGCCCAACTCTTTAGCTCGACGTTCTACAATGGGTGAGTTTCGACCCGTAATAATGGCAACCTCTCTACCCAATTTAATCCAAGAAGCGATAGCCAAACCATCTTTGACACAAAATGATTTAATCTCATCACCATTTTTTGTGTAGGTAATTTTCCCATTAGTTAGGGTACCATCGACATCAAGTACAATAAGCTCTATACTCATAATACCCCTTTGGTGCTTGGAATTCCTGCATTTTCATTCACCATGGCTCCACGACGCAATGCCACGGCTAAAGCTTTAAATCCTGCTTCTATTTTATGATGTTTGTTGGTTCCACGGGTACAAATTACATGAACAGTTATAGAAGCATTAAAGGTCAATGCTCTAAAAAACTCTTCAACCAACTCCACATCAAAATTACCTACTTTGCCCTCCATTGGCATTTCAAAAACCAAAAATGGACGATTAGAAATATCCAAATCACAACTCACCGATGCTTCATCCATCACCACGGTGGCATTACCATAACGTTCTATATTTCTAATGGGATAAAGAGCTTTATTTAAGGCTTTTCCAATCACAATGGCAACATCCTCGACCGAATGATGGTCATCTATATGCGTATCACCCTTACAGGAAACTTCCAAATTTATATGTGAATGTTTGCTAAATGCTTCTAGCATGTGGTCAAGAAACCCTACGCCTGTATCTATTGTTGAGCGACCTTGACCATAAAGTTCAAGTTTTACAGAAATCTGTGTCTCTTTGGTTTCCCGAGAGATTTCAATCATTATTTATTTCCTTACGAGAAATGCTCCTGACAAGTTGTATCGTGTAATAAATTTTTTTGCTTCACTTTTATTGCTAAAGCCTTCAATTCTAACACGATAAAGCGGACGAGCATCTTCAATATTTTTTCTAATTTCTACGTTGTATTTATTGCTTAATAAATCATACTTCTTAGCATACTGTTTTGCACCTGCATATTGTCTGAAAGCACCCACTTGAATGGCGGTTTTATTTGAAAAAGTTTCTATAATTGGTTCGACATAACCATTTTCTGCAACCATGGTTGAGTCCGAATATGTTGTCACCACATTAACGTTACTCTTTTCTATGGTAGGCATCGTTTTAGCAAAGGTATTTGAAGATTGAGGAAGAGTATTGGTTGTCAATTTTTGTATTTTAGGTGAAATATGACAATTCTCACAAGGCTCTTCATTGGTTCTATTATTATTCAAATATAATTTTGCGGGACTTGCCACCAATGAAACCATGTTAGATTTCTCTTTAGATTTAGATGGTACAAAAGTCTTTCGACTCTCCTCCTCATTAGGAACGCTAACGGTTTTATTTAAACAACCACTAAAAAAAATTACCGTCATCGCTGATAAAATCCATAATATTCTATTTTCTAAATGTTTCATAATTTACCCTTTAATTTAATATATAAGTATTTATTAAATTATAGGGTAAGTAAACTTAAAATAAAACTTAAATAAA
>DYMW01000081.1 GCA_020721385.1 Sulfurovum sp.
TTAGAAAGAACTTCTTTAACCGCTTTACCAATTTCGGCAGGGCTGATAACAACTTTTACACCCGCTGATGAAAGGGCATCCATTTTCTCTTTGGCTGTACCAGCACTTCCAGAGATAATTGCACCTGCATGACCCATTCTTTTTCCTGCTGGAGCGGTTTGTCCTGCAATAAAGGCAACCACTGGTTTGGTGATGTGTGCTTTAATATAAGCAGCTGCTTGAATTTCAAGGTCTCCACCAATTTCACCAATCATAACAATCGCTTCTGTCTCTGGGTCTTCTTGGAACATTTGAAGAAGTTGTTTGTAGCTTAGCCCAATAATTGGGTCTCCACCAATACCAACCGCTGTTGTAATTCCAAAACCTTCATTACAAACTTGGTTCGCACCTTCATACGTAAGTGTACCAGATTTAGAGATAAGCCCTACATTTCCTTTTTTGAAAATGTTACCTGGCATAATACCAATTTTGCACTCTTGGGCTGTAATGATACCTGGACAGTTTGGTCCAATGGTCATCATACCATGTTTAACAGCACACGCTTTAGCCGCTTGCATGTCACGAACAGGAGCACCTTCTGTAATAATAACCGCCAATTCAATACCTGCTGCTGCAGCTTCCATAACCGCGTCACCAACAAATGCAGGTGGAACAAAAATCATAGAAACCGTAGCACCTGTAGCTTTAACCGCTTCAGAAACGGTATTAAATACAGGTTGTCCTAAATGTGTTTGACCACCTTTGTTTGGTGTTACACCACCTACAATTTGTGTTCCATAAGCCATACACTGCTCAGCATGGAATGTTCCCTCTTTACCTGTAAAACCTTGAACAATTACTTTGGTATCTTTATTTACTAGAATACTCATTATTTTTCTCCTTTTGCTGCTGCAACTGCTTTGGCTGCACCATCACCTAAATCATTACCCACAATAAGGTTGGCAATGTTTGCATTTTTAAGAATTTCTGCTGCTTCTGCTGCATTGGTACCATCAAGTCTAACAATAACAGGTACATGTACATCGGTAATTTTAGTGGCTTCAATAATTCCATTTGCAATTCTGTCACATCGTACAATTCCACCAAAGATGTTTACAAAAATAGCTTTTACTTTTGGATTTTTAAGAATAATCTCAAACCCTTTTGCAACCGTTTCAGCATTGGCTGAACCACCAACATCTAAGAAGTTTGCAGGTGTTCCACCCATGTAGTTAATGGTATCCATTGTACCCATTGCAAGACCAGCACCATTGACCATACAACCAATTTCACCATCCAATGCAATGTAGCTAAGACCATACTGAGAAGCTTCTCTTTCATCATGATCTTCTTCACTGATGTCTCTCATGTCTTCAATGTCTGGGTGTCGTCCTAAAGCAGAGTCATCAAAGCCCATTTTACCATCAAGTGCCAAGAAGTCACCACTTCCAGTTTTAATCAATGGGTTAATCTCAATCATCTCAGCATCATTTTCCATGTAGAGTGTGTAGAGTTTTTTTGCAAAGTCAATCATCTTTTTTTGCTCAGCAGGGTCGGTGATTCCCAAACCAAATACCAATTCTCTACCATGATAACCTTGGAAACCAAAGGCAGGGTCAACAGCAATTTTAATGATTTTTTCAGGAGTCTCATGTGCTACTGTTTCAATATCCATACCCCCCTCTGTAGAAGCCATAATAATTGGCATTTCAGCTGCACGGTCAAGAACGACAGACAAGTACAACTCATCGGCAATATCAGCACCCTCTTCGATATACACTTTTTGAACCAATTTACCTTCTGGTCCAGTTTGGTGTGTTACCAAAGTCATGCCTAAAATTTCAGCTGCAAGTTCTCTTACTTCTTCTTTTGATCTGGCCAATTTAACACCACCCCCAAGTCCTCGACCACCTGCGTGGATTTGAGCTTTTACAACCCAAATTTTTCCGCCAAGTTCTCTAGCATTTGCTACGGCTTGGTCTGGTGTATTGGCGATAATACCTCTGGGTGTTGGTACACCATACTTAGCAAAAATTTGTTTTGCCTGATATTCATGAATATTCAATGTGGACTCCTTTTATTTATTAAAGTTGTGAATATTATACGCTTATGAATAATAATCATAAATTAATCGTAATATTATTGGGGGTAATTTTGTATAGTTGTTGATTATCTACACAGTTAAAGAAAAGTAGCAACCAGAAAGAGGAATCTAAATGACAATAAAGTTAAAATATGTTTTTGAAAATGTGAATAAATGTAACATATAAAGAATTTACTTTATATGTTACAGGGTCTAAATCTTAAAATTGATACTTAGCATTCAGGTAAAGATATCGTCCTGGTTCATTAATGAGCATGGTATCCGTGCCATCGGTCATTAAAACCAAATCTTTATAGGTATTGGTGGTGGTATAGGTTTTATTGAGCAAGTTGTCTACACCTGCGGTGAAAATTAAACCATTGTCCAACTCTCGGGTTGTTTTAAAGTTAAATATTCCATATCCTGCAAGTCGTTGCTCCCCATTATCGCTGTCGATGGTGTTCCAACTGTTTGCTACGATTACAGCAAGTTCAACACTTCCTTGTGCATCGTAATCGTAACTGGCTGAAGCATTGAGTTTGAAAGGAGTTATTTCAGCCAAGTTGGTATTGGTCTGTCCTGTTGGTTGGGTATCTTTTGCTCCTTTTTTATACGCCAATCCAGCATTGAGGTAAAGGCTATCGGTAGGCATATAGGAGCTACTTAATTCCGCCCCATAAATATGGGCATCAATGTTTTCAAAATTGTTTTGTGGAAGGCTTCCATTATAATAGATATAATCTTTGAGTTTAGAGTAGAACGTTTTAAGTTGTACATTTCCCTTATCATAGGCTTTTTCTACACCCAAATCAAGTTCATAGTTGGTGGTTTGGTTGAGTGTTGGCGTACCATTGACAATGGTTTGTTTTGGCATTACTTTTGTATTGTAACTGGTATTGTACAGCTCTCTGGCATCAGGCACACGACTTGATTTCCCTAATCCTGCAAAGTATTTGGTGGTTTCATTGAGATGGTAGCTGGTTAAAATATTGGCTGACAAGGCATTATAACTGTTGTCTTGTTCGGTGAGTGATTGGGTATCCACCGAAGTATCGTCATATCTGGCACCTACTTCTACGTCCACTTTTCCAAGATTTTTTTTATTTTTAACAAACACACCCACATTTTTAGTGTCCACATCGGCAATACTTTTTCCAATACTCATAACAGGTGCCGAACCATCAACGGTTGTCATGGTGTATTCTCCATCCCAATTACGTTTACTGGTATCGATTCCATAGGTAAGAGTGTTGTCTAAAATATCGACATTGTTTTTAACTTTAAGACCAGTCATATCGGTGCTTAAGTGATGGATCATGTATTTGCTTTGCCCTGCCATTCTATATTGGGTACCCATTGGGTGGTCAACTTTGGAGTTGTAGAGTTGGAAGTCCATTTTTTTAGAAAAATTACCCAAGTTGCTCAGTGTATATTCGGCATTAAAAATATCGCTGTCATCCCATAGAGCATCCATTTTACTTGATGGATAGAGAATATTGTCACTTCTATTGGCAGTATAACTTAAACGTAACTCTTGATTGTCGGTAGGGTTAATAAATACTTTTCCCATGTACATGGTTTTTTCAAACGCATCCATATTGGCATGGTTGGGGCTGTAGTTAAATGTATCATCCATAGGTGAGGTGGTACTGGCTGTATAGTTTTGTAACTGTTCTGCAAAGTTGTCACCATTGCCATCTTTGTACTGTTCACCTTTTTCGGTGGATGCCGAGAAGAGAACACGCATTTTATCGGTTCCACCACTGATGGTTCCTGATGCTTTTTGATACCCAAAACTCCCTGCATTAAGACTCACTTCACCACTGACCTCTTTGGTAGGTTTTTTGGTTTTTATTTTAACCGAACCACTCAACGCTCCAAATTCAGTCACATCAAAAGGTCCCTCTTGTACTTCAACATCGTCAATAGAATGGGTGACCACATGAGAAGTAGGGGGGTCCATTCGGTTTACACACGCACCACACACTTTTGTTCCATCAATGGTGACATGAATGTTGTCTCTTTTTTGACCTCTTAAGATAACATCATTGGCAATACCACTTCGTCTAATCAATGAGATACTTGGCACATTTTTATGTAAGGCATCAGCCAAGTCAGCACTTTTAAGCTCTTCTCCACCAATGTTTTTAACAACTTGGGTTGTTCCTTTTTCTGCAACTGAAATTTCCTCTAATGTTTCAGTTGCAAAAAGCATGGCACTACACGCCAAAGATAAATAGATTGTTTTTTTCATAATAACTCCTCGTATAATAAATATATCCAACCACTAGATATAATAGAAAAGTTTTGTTAATTTAGTGTTAAATCAAGCAATTTACTCTTTTCAAAAATTTTTTTATAATCGGTTCGATATTCATCCATGGTAATGTCATTGGTAAAAATTTTAAAAACATCTTTGTTGTCGCGTATTGGGTCAGCCAAAACAAAGTCGCGTTCATCACCTACATGAATAAAAAAGAAATCTAAACTGTTGACTTTATGAACAATTGTCTCTTTAGTAACCACACGAACCTTAATGTTGTGCTGTTCGAGTTCTTTTAAAATCTTTTTAAATTTTACAGAAAGCATATCAAGAGAATCTACTATAAAAATAAGATGACGCTCTATGCCGTGGTTTGAAAGATTAAAAAATCGCTCTTTGGTGGTGAGGTCTTTGTGGGTTGATTGTAAAAAGAGATTGTTTTCATGGAACTCCATAACAATATAAACAGGGATATTTCCAATCGCTTCAAGGGTTTCAATCAGTTCAAAAAAGGCACGTTGATAATTAAAAATAAAATAACTCTCTTGGTTGGATACTTTTTCAAAAAGTCTGTGGAAGGCATAAAACTCTTTGAATGCCAAACGGTAGTAAAAATTTTGTTGAAACTTCTTGGCAATTAAACGGACAAACAGATTGTGGTATTTTTTAAAAATATTGCTGTATTTGACAAAATGGTTTATTTTTAGCCCTTGGGTGTTGAGATTGAGTCGATTTTCAATCGCAGAGATGGATTCCGTTTCATTTAAGATAAAGGGAAGTTCACTCTCTTGGGTATCAAGCTTCTCTTTGGCTAAAATAACTTTTTCGGCTCTTGGAACTTTGTTGTCTTTAGCCAAATAACCCATACTCATTCCCACAATATAGTTGGAACTGCTGTCATTGTTGTCATGAAAAAGCAGATAAAGGGTGTTGGTGGCAATTTGAAGGGTGATAAAAATATTGTTGTCTTCTCTTAGGGAAAACGTTCCTTTATAGAGATGATTGTTGTATTCTACTTCAATAATTGTCTTATTGTGTTCCCCTTTTATCCATTGGGTAATGGTGTAGCTGTAAATGGTTTCATGCTCTTGGTTAAAGGCATAAATGTAGCAGTAGTCTGTATTGAGATATGCCCGTTGTTGATGGTGCAAATAGGCGTTTATTTTTCGTTCAAAATCAGGTAAATTATCATTGTTGGTAAAATCTTCTAATCTAAAAAGGGCTTCTCCCCGAAATTGGTACTGTGCGATTTGGTAGTGTTTAAAACTCTTTTTAAAATCAGCAGTACAGTCAATGCCTTTGAGTAACCATCGGCGTAATACGGTTTTACGATTGAGAAAAAATGCTTGACGACTTAGCTGTTTTGCTTTATGACTCCATTTATATTTGTCAAATTTATGGGTATCAATAAAGGCTTCGGTAAATTGATCAATATTTTCATTTAACAGTTTTGTATAGATGAGTTTAAGTTTTTGGGTGAAACTGTTCATTAAAATCCTTTATTAAAAAGTTGCAAAAGTTTTTAAATGAATTATACATAATAAAAATGAATAATTAATTTTTTTTATTATAAAAAATTGCTTTATACTTCCCCTTAATGTGCTATTTGTGTATCCTTTGTGGAATAATTGTAAAAGTTTCTTCAAATTCTATTGAGAAACTTTTTTGATTTTTATAAACTTTCAATATTCAAGTTCAATTTTAAAGGAGAAGAACAATCATGGAACATTTTAGAGGTTCATTTATTATTACGGGTATCGGTTTAGGTCTTGGTTTTTATATAGGAGGGATTCATGCCCTTTATATTGTGGCACTTTTAGCAATATTGGAGATTTCACTCTCGTTTGATAATGCGGTGGTCAACGCCAAAGTATTAGAGACGATGGAGCCAAAATGGCAAGAGCGATTTATTACCTTTGGTATTCCCATTGCTGTTTTTGGAATGAGATTTTTATTTCCTATTCTTATGGTAGCAGTTGCGAGTGGTTTAGGTGTAGGTGAGACTTTTATGTTGGCACTCAATGACCCAAAAACCTATCATACCACACTGGTTTCAGTAGAGAAACTTATTTATGCTTTTGGTGGTTCATTTTTACTTATGGTCTTTTTGGACTTTTTATTTGATAAAGACCGAGAAGAGAAATGGATAGAGGGCATCGAAAACAGTACCATTGTTGATGAAATGGGAAAAATTTCCAGTATTCAAATGATACTCTCAATGGTGGTTGGTATCTCTTTGATTTTTATAACCAAAGAGTATGAAATTGCCATAGCCTACTTTTCAGGAGTATTGTTGTATTCATTAATTGCTTCACTCGATGAGGTGTTTAACATGAATGGTGTTCGTAATGGTTTGATGGGGCTTTTATACCTAGAAGTGTTGGATGCATCATTTAGTTTTGATGGAGTTATTGGTGCTTTTGCATTAAGCAGTGATATTTTTATTATCATGATAGGGTTGGGTATTGGTGCAATCTTTGTAAGAAGCTTAACGCTCTATATGTTAAAACATAAAACCCTAACCCAATATCGATACTTAGAACATGGTGCACACTATGCCATTTTTGCTTTGGCATCAATCATGCTCTTAAAAATCTTTTTCCACGT
>DYMW01000082.1 GCA_020721385.1 Sulfurovum sp.
GGTGTAACTTACGACTTTTAATTTTGATAGTGCTCAGTTATTTTTTTGCTGAGCACTATCTTTTTTATCTGCTCGCATAATGATTCA
Organism: Sulfurovum sp.; assembly: GCA_020721385.1. GTDB lineage: Bacteria > Campylobacterota > Campylobacteria > Campylobacterales > Sulfurovaceae > UBA1140. The sequence goes on from DYMW01000082.1 coordinate 88, forward strand.
TTCCTGTTACACGTCTGGCACATTTAAAATGTTGGCTATAGTAAGGTGCATTTAAATCACCATAATCGACTTGATGGGTTCTTGTGGTATTGTGAACAAATTTTCCATTACCAATATAGATACCTACATGTTTTACTTCATTACTTGATTTAGAGTTAAAAAATATTAAATCCCCAGTTTGTAAATTGTTTCGACTAATTTCTTGTCCTACTTTGGCTTGGTCTCTTGAAACTCTAGGAATAAAAATACCATGTTTTAAAAAAACAAGTTGTGTAAAGCTTGAGCAGTCATACTCGTATGGTCCATTTGCACCATATTTATAGGGTGTACCCAACATCGATAGAGCAAATTGAATAATATGTTGATTTAGCATGGTAGTATTTTGCGATATTTTGGGATAGGTTGGCAATTTATTATAAGTTTTATCCAATGTTGAAGAACGCATTTGTGGATTATGAAATTTCTCAGTTTGCTGATTGTTTGCCATTTTAATTTTATTTGCATAATGATAACTGTATCGACTTTTGGGGTATGACCCATCAGCATTTTTAGTTGCACAACCATTTAATAATAAAATAAATGTTAATGATGCGATAGTTTTAAGTGAGTTTTTTGTAATGAGTTGCATAATTTTTTCCTTTTATTAATTTAAAATTAATTAATTATAGTAATTTAAAAATTAATAATAGGTTAAAATGAAGAAAATAGTTTAAATTTTTAAAATAATTTTTTAATTTAAAAAAATATTAAGAAAAGTGAAGGAAATGTGAGGAATTGATAGAGTTTAGATAAGGTAATATAATATTTTAGATAAGATGGCTTAAATGTAAGGTTGTGTAAAAATAGAAAAGGTAGGTGTATTTAGCCTACCTTATAAGAAAAAAGAGGGGGGGGAAATTACATTCCCATGCCACCCATTCCGCCCATACCACTCATGGATGGTGATGGAATATCTAAATCTGGTTCTTTGACATCTGAAATGGTTGCTTCAGTGGTAAGAAGAAGTGACGATACCGAAGTTGCATTAAGAAGTGCAACACGGGCTACTTTTAGTGGATCAATAATTCCTGCTTCAAGCATATTAACATATTCACCAGTAGCTGCATTAAATCCTAAGTTTTGGTCATCAGAGTTCATGACTTTATCAACCACCACACCAGCATCGTAACCAGCATTAATGGCAATCTGTTTCATTGGTGCTTGGATGGCTCTTAAAATAATCTCTGCACCAATCAGTTGGTCATTATAAAGATTGTCAAGTTTGACTCTTGCTCCAGCTTTAATTAACGCAGCCCCACCACCAATAACAATACCTTCATCAACCGCAGCTTTTGTTGCACTTAGTGCATCATCAACACGGTCTTTTTTCTCTTTCATTTCGGTTTCAGTTGCAGCACCTACTTTGATAACAGCAACCCCACCAGCAAGTTTGGCTAAACGCTCTTGAAGTTTTTCTTTATCATATTCACTGCTTGTGTTTTCAACTTGAATTTTAATTTCAGAAACTCTAGCAGCAACCGCTTGGGCTGAACCTTTGCCACCAACCACAACGGTGTTGTCTTTGTCAATGACAATTTTAGTACATTGACCCAATTCAGCCAAGGTTACTTTTTCTAAAGTAAGTCCAAGCTCTTCGGTTACAAGTGTTCCACCTGTTAAGATAGCAATGTCATTGAGCATGGCTTTTTTTCTGTCACCAAAACCAGGAGCTTTAACGGCTGTAATGTTGAGAACACCTTTAAGTTTGTTCAATACCAATGTTGCCAACGCTTCACCCTCTAAATCATCAGCAATAATGAGTAAAGGTCGTCCTGTTTTTTGTACTTGCTCTAAAATAGGTATTAAATCTTTTAATGAAGTGATTTTAGAATCGGTTAAAAGAATTAATGGATTCTCAAGTTCACATGTCATTTTTTCGGGATTGGTTACAAAGTAAGGAGAGAGATACCCGCGGTCAAATTGCATACCTTCAACCACTTCTAGCTCATCTTCAATTCCTTTTGCTTCTTCAACGGTAATAACACCATCTTTACCGACACGTTCCATTGCTTCAGCAATAAGGTTACCAATGGTTTCATCAGAGTTTGCCGAAATGGTTGCTACTTGTGCAATCTCTTTTTTATCTTTAACCTCTTGGCTCATTGCTTTAAGCTCTGCTATAATCGCAGTGGTTGCTTTATCCATCCCCCGTTTTACTTCGATAGGATTGGCACCAGCAGTGATGTTTCTAAGCCCTTCTTTAAAGATGGCATGTGCCAAAACCGTTGCTGTGGTTGTACCATCTCCCGCTTCATCTGCAGTGTTACTGGCAACTTCTTTAACCAATTGTGCACCCATGTTTTCTAAACTGTCAGAGAGTTCAATCTCTCTTGCTACTGAAACACCATCTTTGGTAATGTGTGGTGCTCCATAAGCTTTTTGAATCAAAACGTTACGACCTCTAGGTCCCATGGTTACTTTGACAGCATCGGCTAATTTACTCACTCCAGCAAAAAGTCCTGCTCTTGCTTTGTCTGAAAAATATATCTCTTTTGCCATTATTTTATCACTCCTAAAATATCATCACTACTCATTATAAGGTATTCAATACCTGCTATTGTAATTTCTGTTCCACCATATTTAGGAAACACAACGGTGTCTCCTTCACTAAGTCCTGCTTCAATGGCCTCTTTACCTACTGCAACTACTTTACCCTCTAATGGTTTTTCTTTTGCAGAGTCAGGAATAATAATCCCAGATGCTGTTGTATTAACTTGTGCTTCTCTTTTGATGAGAACACGATTACCTAATGGCTGAAATGACATTGGTACTCCTTATTTTATATTGAATTTATGTACGGCATAGTAATATATTTTTCCAAAAAAGTCAATAGTTGTATTTATTCTTGAAATAAAGTTTAGTCTTTAAGACTAATATTTAATTATGATATAAACTGCAATGTTGAAGGGTTAGGTTTATTGTTTTTATTTTTGATAAAAGTTCTTGACATATAGACTCTTTTTAGATAAAATTTCGACTCTTCAAAACACGTGGCAAGGTAGCTCAGTTGGTTAGAGCGCTGGTCTCATAAGCCGGAGGTCGAGAGTTCGAGTCTCTCTCTTGCTACCACTTGTTTTCTTTTAAATCAAAACAAAAATTTTCTTAATAATATTTTTATTTTAAATAACTTTCTAATTTTTAATTTGTTCCACAATTCATATAGATTTAACTAAAAATATGATATTCTTAAATAAATTTTATATTAATTTATTAAAAGGATTAAAGGATGTTTAATAAAGTATTTTTGATAGCTTTTCTTATATTTTCATCGTTACAAGCAAAAGATTCATTTACCTCTGAACGCCTACTAGGAATAGAAGTTGGATATGGAACGTTAAAAACAACAGATACAGCAGGTGTAGAAAGTAGTAGTAAAGATGCTGAATATGGCTTTAGAATCGGTGCTCAAAATACAGATTGGCGAACCACATTGGCTACAAACTTTTATCGTGCTGGTGACAAAAAATATCAACGTGCCATGCTGGAGTTTGACCGTTTTGTATGGGCCAGTTTGTATAAAACCGACAGTATTGTTTTTAAACCTTACCTTGGTGGACATATTGGTTGGATGAGATATACAGATGATGCAGTAGGTACGAAAGATAATGGCTTTTTATATGGTGGTCAAGTTGGATTGGCGTGGAATGTACTTCGCGAAGTTGATTTTGATTTAGGATACCGATACTCTGTTACCAACATATCAACGGTTAACAATTTGGGTGGTTTTGTTTTTGGTGTAAATTATATCTACTAACAAAATATTTAAGGATTAAAGCGTAAGCATTTATGCTTTAATCCTCTTCTTCTTTTCTTTCTACTATAATTCTCAATAAATATTTTTATAGGATAAAATCAATGATTGATCTTAAATATCTTCAAAAAAACTTTGATGAAGCAAGTGCCAAACTTCTTAAAAAAGGTGTTGATACAGCAACGCTTGAAAACTTACATGAACGCTTTACCTCATTAAAAGAGGCAAATGCCCCATTAGAAGAGGCAAAAGCAGAGCAAAATAGAATGTCTAAACTGTTTGGTGAGTATAAAAGAGAAGGCAAAGATATGGCAGAGCTAAAAGCCAAAGTCGATGCTAAAAAAGAGCAAATTGTAGGACTTCAAGCAACAGCACGAGAAGCAGAAGAGGCACTGCAATTGGTTGCATTGGCCATGCCCAATTTTCCAGATGATTCTGTTCCTGTTGGTGCCAATGAAGATGACAATATCGAGCTTAGAAAAGTACTAGAACCTCGAACATTTGATTTTGAACCCAAAGAGCATTGGGCATTGGCAGAGATAAATGGTTGGATCGATTTTGAACGGGGTGTTAAACTGGCAAAAAGTCGATTTTCAGTACTTCGTGGTGAAGCAGCACGAATGGAGAGAGCGTTAATTAACTTCTTTTTAGATGTTAACCGACAAAAAGGGTTTGAAGAGGTGTGTGTTCCGTTTATTAATAATTCGACCATGCTCCAAGGTACAGGACAGTTACCAAAATTTGAAGATGATTTGTTTAAAGTAGAGGGTGAAGATTTGTATCTGATTCCTACCGCAGAAGTACCATTAACCAACCTTTATAATGACGAAATTTTAAGTGCCAAAGAGTTGCCAATTTTATTAACAGCCTATACACCTTGTTTTAGAAAAGAAGCAGGAAGTGCAGGGCGTGATACTCGTGGAATGATTCGTCAACATCAGTTTGATAAAGTGGAGATGGTTGCTTTATCAATTCCTGAAAAAAGTGATGAAATATTTGAGATGATGGTAGAGAATGCATCGGATATTTTAACCCAACTGGGATTACCTCATAGAGTGGTAGAGTTGTGTGGTGGAGACCTTGGATTTTCAGCTGCAACAACCATTGATCTTGAAGTTTGGTTACCAGGGCAGAATAAATACAGAGAAATCTCTTCTATCTCAAACACCCGAGACTTTCAAGCAAGAAGAGCAAAAATACGCTATAAAGATGGTACCAACAATATTTTGGTGCATACGTTAAATGGTTCAGCCTTAGCAGTTGGAAGAACACTTATTGCGATTATGGAAAATTATCAAAATGAAGATGGAACGATTGAGATTCCAAAAGTACTTAAAAAGTATATGTAAATATAGAAGGTAACCTTAAGAATGGTTACCCATAGGATTTACTTTAATCCTGCAACATACGTAGCAATGGCTTTGATATCGTCATCAGACAAAGTTGCTACTTGACCTTTCATTAGACCACCCATACCATATTGATTTAATGAACCATCTTTATAGGCTTGAATCTGTTTTTCTGTTGTAGCTGCATCTTGCCCTTGAATGACTGCTGATTTACCCAAAGCTTTATTTTGAGCTTTGTCTCCATGACAGCTGGTACATTTTTTAAAGAGTTCAGCTCCATCGGCAGCCATAGCAAACGTACAAGCACCTGTGACGAGTAGTGTTAATGCAATTTTTTTCATTGTTTTTTCCCTTTTCCGTTGAGTTACATTGAAGAATATTAAAATATATTAACCAATCTTAGCAGTATAAGCATCATTTGTAAATAAATTGTGTAATTTGTAATCTATGGTATAATAGTAGGAAAAATTTTATTAACGGAGAAGAATATGTTGAAAAAAATGGCCATGACAACGCTTTTTGCTTCAAGTCTATTGTTGGCAGAGAGTGGAGTAGGAATTAATATTAATGAAAAAGATTTAGAGGTAGAGGGTATACTTGATTCAAGAAATTTAGCCATTTTACAGACAAGTAGTACCATTTATCAAGCAGATTTTAATTTTCTCAATGTAGATAGTGAAAAAAAATTACTTGGAGCAGGGTTGGGTGCAACCAATAAGCTTGAAGGTGTTGAAGGTGTTGAGTTAACTTTTGGTGCAAAATTTATTTGGGCGGATGATAATCTTGACTATACAGATAATTTTTTAGCCGTACCTTTAATGGCAAAAGTACGCTATAATTTTCCTCCTTTGCTTTACAATATTCCTCCTGTGGCAGTTGAATCTAAAGTATTGTATGCACCAAAAGTTTTAGGATTTGGGGATGCCGAAAATTATAGTGAGTTTAGAGTTTCAGCCGATATTGAGATGATTGAACAAGTTAGAGTTTATGTCGGATACCGAAATATTAAAACAAAATATAATAATTTTACAGAAAGTATTTTGGACAACAGTTTTTATGCAGGATTAAAAGTTAGTTATTAATGGTTAAACAAAAGGCACTTTTTTTAGACCGTGACGGCATTATTAATGTCGATCATGGTTATGTTTCAAAAATCAAAGATTTTGAATTTAATGAGGGAATCTTTGAACTTCTTCAACTTTTTATTAAACATAATTATCAACTTTTTATTGTCACCAATCAATCAGGAATCGGTCGGAAATACTATACTTTGGAAGATTTTCATACCTTGACCCATTGGATGTTAGAAGAGTTTGAAAAACACCATATAAAAATAGCATCGGTTCATTTTTGTCAACATGCCCCAGAAGAGACATGTGCTTGTCGCAAACCTTCTATTGGTATGATAGAGCAAATTTTAGAAAAATATACCATTGATTTAACGTCATCATGGATGATAGGGGACAAACAAAGCGATATTGATTTGGCCCATAATGCCAACATTATGCACACTGTTGCCATAGGTGAAAGAGATATTAGGAATGCTACTTTATCTTTTAAAACCATTGCCAAAGCTCAAAGATATTTAGAGGAAAATCAAGATA
>DYMW01000007.1:0-2868 GCA_020721385.1 Sulfurovum sp.
GGAAACTAAAAATTCCCCTCTCTACCAACGACACACTTACAAAAGTGTGTCGTTTAAAATTGTATTATTCTTAAAAACTTTTTGATACAATGCGTGTGAAAAACTCTCTTTTAAAAACTTTGTGTGTCTTCTATGATGCGTGTCTGAACCTATAAAATCCACCAATCCATAAAGAATCAATTGCTTGGCTATTTTTGTCACTTCGTCTGAATAATAGTTGACAATAGAATTTAAATTAATTTGAAACAAAACACCCATTGATTTAACATTAATATAATCATCAATACCATCATGAAAATAGAGATACCGTTCAGGATGTGCCAATACAGGTGTGTACCCTGCCAACTTTATATCATTTACCAAACTTTCTAAATCTTTTGGAGGAGTAAAATAGGAGAGTTCAAACAAAAGATACTTCTCTTTTCCAAAGGTTAAAATGTCTCTTTTACTTAACAGCTCTTCAAAATGGTCATCAGCATAGTACTCTGCAGCCACCTCTATCTCTATATCAATCTCTCTCTTAGCCAACTCTACTTTTAAGGCTTTATAGCCCTCTAGGATAATGGTGGAGGTGTTGGGAAACATATCGCTAATGTGTGGCGTAGTAATGAGTTTTTTATAGCCCATCTCTTTAAGTGACAAGATAAGCTCAATGGAGCGTTCTATATTTTTGGCTCCATCATCAATGGCAGGAATAAGATGGGAATGAATGTCCACATCAACCAAAGTTTGTCTGTTTTTATTAAAGAAATGAAACAATGACATCATCCCTCTTTATGTTGGGTATCACCATAGCCATAATCATGTCCGTAACCATATCCATAACCGTAGCCATAGCCGTAACCTTGATTTTTAACCAACTTCACTTGGTTTAAAATAATACCTGAGGATTTAATATTTTTTTCAACTCTAAGCTTATTAAAGTTTTCCAAATAGACTTTTTCAGCCACATTGGCTTTGACCACCAACAGTAAAATATCTGCATGTTTTAAAAGCATATTGGCATCAATAACCGAACCAATGGGAGCCGTATCAAAAAGGATATAATCATATTGTTCCATGAGTTGATTAATGGTATCGTCAAATTTTTCACTCATTAAAAGTTCCGAAGGATTGGGCGGAACAGCACCTGCTGCAAAAAAATCTAAATTATCATTAATGGGTTGAATGACATCAGAAAAATTTAAATTACCTACCAAATAATGCGTCATTCCCACTTTGTTACTTTTGTCTAACTCTTTATAGAGTCTTGGTTTTCGTAAATCCAAATCCATTACCAATACTTTTTTACCCGTTTGAGCTACAATCTTGGCTAGACCTGCAATAACCGTGGTTTTACCCTCTCCTGCTACGGTCGAAGAAATCAACATGGTGGTACATTGTTTTTCACGTGGAAGAACAAATTGTAAATTGGTACGTATGCTACGCAATGCTTCATCAAAAAATCGTTTATTCTCATTGGGAGGCAATATACCATATAAAGGTGCATCGGTTAATTCAGCAATGATTGAGGCATCTCTTATTTTGGTATCCAACATCGCACGAATCGCTGTAAAGAGTATCCCTAAAATCAAACCAACCATCAGACCCACAATAAGAATCAACTTTTTATTGGGTTTAATGGGGTTAAGTGCCACTGTGGCATCTTCAATAATCTGTGTATTGGCAATGGTGGATGCTTTTGAAATTTGAAACTCCATCTTTTTTTGTAAAAGAAAAGTATAAATATTTTCACTCAAAGTAAATTTTCGTTTTAACTCTTGAATGGTCAAATCTTTTTCAGGTAACGATTGTAACAGTGCATGTTTTTCTGCCAAATCATCTTTTAAAACTTTTAATTTAGAACCAATATTGCTTTGGGTCATGGCAATATTTTCTGTTATTTTCTTTTTGGTTAAAGCTTGATTTTGTTCCAATCGTTGAACATTGGTGGCAATAAAAGCTCTAATATCCTTTTCAATCTCAACCAAATCTGTAGAAGCTTTTTGTACTTCGGGATGTCCTGCTGTAAAATTAAACTCCAACTCGGCTAATAACTTTTTTTGAGCATTTAAACTGTCAATCAATTTTCCCAATTGCGCATTACTCGTAATCGATTTTTCTATGTTTTGTGCTTGTAATTTCATTTCACCAAGCGTTAACATATCGGCTCTAAACGATTCAATTAAGGATTGAATGGAGTTGGTATCAATACCACTGTTTAACAAGGAGACGGTATTGAGTCGGTTCTCTTTGAGTGATGTTTTAAAATTCACCACCTCTTGATACTGTAACTCCAAACTTTTCAGAGCTTCTTCTTTTTTGGTAACCGTATCAAAAAGCGTCATACTCGACTCCATCGGCATAAACGTCTCACTCTTCTCTTGATAGCTTTTTAATTTGTCTCCTGCACTGTTAAGCACAACTTTTATTTCATCTATTTGGGTATCTAAAAAACCCAAAGTTTGACTCAGTTCAGCAGTCTTTTTATCTAACGTATAGGCAATAAAACTTTGAGCAATCTCTTCTACCAACTCTTTGGCTCTTTGGGCAACGGTATCGTTATAGGTAACACTCAAAACATTGTCAGATAAAATAGTTACTGTCATATTTTCTAAAATTTCATCGGCAAGTAATGTTTTATCATGACTTGTTATAAAATAAGATTGCTCTTCAATGGCTCCTGTTTTTAACACGTTTAAAGCAAAAAAATTCTCTTTAATCTCTTCATTGTACAGATGTGTTTTGCTATAATCCAATGCATCTACTTTGAGTAAAAAGTGTGTATCATCAATGGGTTGAATTTCAAACAGTTCACCATAGAGTATTTCATTATGAATATCTAACGAAATTTTTAAATTATCAAACCCATACACTTCATTTTTTTTA
>DYMW01000007.1:2968-28463 GCA_020721385.1 Sulfurovum sp.
ATGAATATCTAACGAAATTTTTAAATTATCAAACCCATACACTTCATTTTTTTTAAAGTTTTTTTCTAAAAAATAACGTTGATGAATATCCAAATCTTCAATAACAGAATTAATAAATTTTCTAGTCTCTATCGTTAATTTAACCGTTTCCAATTCAGACTCTTTATTGGAAAATTCTGAGAGTTCATCAGGAATAATCGATGCCAACTTGGACATTTGTTGATCAGAAAAAGCAATACTTGCACTACTCGAATAAATAGGCTTTAAAAAATACGCATAGATGCCTGTAGCCAAGGTAATCAAAAAAGTTATGAACACTATAATTTTTAAATTTCTTTTTAAATGGACTATAATCTTACCAATATCTATTTCATCTTCTTCTATTTCATTGTGGTTCATTCATCGTCCTCCTAATTGTTTGATAAATATTTAATGCTTACAAAAGTACCAAGTACACTGCCCACCGCTTGTATAATGGGTAAATAATCATTAATGGCTACGGTAACTGCTTTAGAATTTTTTGGTTCAACATAAACAATACTGTTCTGTTTTAACATTAAATTGTGCATGTTTAGGGTACTAAATTCATTAAGATTTAACGTATTTAAGACATATTTACCATTCTCTTCACTAATGATACGAATACGGTCACGAACCGCCTTATCGGTTAATCCACCCGATTTGGCAATAACCTCAATCACCGATATGGTCTCCCCTTCAATTGGAACAACCCCATTGGTCACCACCTCTCCTAACACATACACTTTATGATTTTTAACCGTGGCTTTAACATAAGGAGCTTTTAAAAATTCTCTGTACTTAGTGGTTAAGAGTTCATTCATCTCTTGAATTGTAAGCCCTTGAACGTTAACCGTATTGAGTAGGGGTAAAATAATACTTCCATCGGCATACACCACATAATTGTTATCAGGATTGATATATCCCCCTTTATCACTCATCATAATATTTGAGCGTTGATTCATATTATAGATATCAATACTTAAAACATCATTGGGTACAATCTTAGAACTGTAGGTAATATTTAACTCTTGAGACGGAGAATGCTCCATATTCTCTTTTTGAAAAAGTTTGTACTCTTTCACACTGCAGGCTGAAAAAAACAGCATAGAAATTAAAAGAACTATTTTCATTTATAATATCCTTGTTTTAAATTTATAGATTACTTTTGACCATAATAGAGATAAGCTTCACGTAAACGGTCTAAATGCTCTTGGACATAAGAAGCTGAAAGTCGGTCTCTATTTAAATAAACACTGCTCAACTCCAAATCCGTTTTTGGAATAATTGCACTCGTTGGATTCAAATAATTTGCATTGTCTGGACTTTTAACCACCGTACGAATACCATAAGAGAAATCACTTTTTCCCTTAACCTGACCCAAGGGAGAGGCTTTACTGAGTTTGCGAAAAGTCAAAGGTACAGAGACTTCAAATCCTGCATAGGTTTTCACACTATCTTTCAGATACAAAGCCACAGAAGTTTCACCAAAAAAACGTTTCAATTGCAACATGGTACCTTTATCTTGATCCCAAAATTGTCCATACATCACTTCAGTAAACAAATCAAGTGGAGCATAAAAATAACGATATGAACCCAAATAGATATTACGATTAGGAGCGGTATCATCTGTTCTATGACTGAACGTTCCAAGCTTTAAATTAAAGCCATGTTCACCTGATGTTGTTGTGAAATTTGAGTGATTCAACACACCATAATAGTCAGCTTGAAACTGCCCTATAGAAGTGGTATTGAGTAACGATTCATAATGCACGGTTTGATGCAACATGGTATTGACCAAACGATTCTTTAATTTATCTTGATACATCACACCATACGTATACCCTTCATCAAAATTTTGACTGTGTGTTAAAGGCATCTCATACATGGCAGATAACGTTAACCCATCATATAACGTTGTATAGGCATTGGCTCGTAAGGCGAGTAAATAATCAAATGCTCCTACCTCTGTTCCAATGGTGGTTGTTAATCCTGGAGAAAGCTCAAGTCGTGGTACTAAAAAACTACTGTTTTGTTTTTTACTCAAAAATTTCACATTCATTTCATTAAAAGTTCGACTAAATTGTAAATTACTTTTTAAAGCTTGTTGATGTTCGATCGTTGGAGTTTCCAAATAATTTTGACAAATATCCACATTACCACTGATTGTTAATGTTTGTAAATTATTTTTTAAAAGTGTAACAATATAATGGCTATACCCTTCACTATTGTTGACAATACTGCCCATAATAACCCCTAAAGCATCCAAATCATTATGGTCAAACACACTGTTTTCAGCTTTAATGTAGATACTTTTATCATAAATACCTACTTGAACATTCTCAAAACCAATGGCAACCAATTGTTTTTGAATAGTTTCCAAACCATGGTTTGAAACTGTTGACTCTACCTTTGGTTGATAAACTTCTTTACTTGAAAGAGTATTTATTTGAGTATTTGTTGTGGTTGTAACGGTAGGAATATTGTTTTTTTGTTCATTAAGTAAAACAAGATTTTTTTGAGAATCATGAAAAAGGGGAATCGCCACATTCACGGCAAAACTTGTTTGAGATTGGGTTAGATTTTGTGCTACAGTAGCCTCTAAATTTACCGCTGACAACCACTCATTAGGAACCCTTAAACGAACGGCGGTATGATTCTCTTTACCATCATGTTCTGCCATCACAGACATCCAATCTGTTACTTTGGCTTCTACTCCTCCAAACAGACCATCCATTCGTTTGTCTTTTATTAAACTGTCTGCTGATTTCCCATACCCAAAAGAGGGTCTAAAAATACCAATCTCTTTATCTAAAACAGCATAATAATTGGTAAAATAACTCGCTGCACCCCCAATATCTTGTGCTCCAATAGCAAGCGTGGGTAAATATGTATTTTGATACGGTATCTGATATTTTATACTTCCAGATAAATCACGGGCATACCCTATGGACTCTACCAATCGAGTAATGACTTCAAAATTTGAATAAAATCCAATTCCTGCAATATAATTCTCTTCCGAATTATAAGATTTACCATAATCATAATAGCGAAGATTATTATCAAACTGATTATTAAACTGAAAAACAGCATTTCCTTCTTGAATAACTTGAGCATTTGGAGTATTAATTAAACCTGTAAAACCTTGTGATGATAAACTACTTGAAAGGTTGTCAGAAAACAATAATAGTGTAGAACAAAAAAAAGCAAAAGGTAGACGCACAATGATTCCTTAAATTTAATAAGCACCATTATATAAAGAATCATATTATATTATAGAATTAATTTGTAATTTTATACAATAAATGTTGTTTTATAGATAAAATTTGTTATTATTTATGTTATAATATTATTTATGAAGGAAATTTTAAATTTATTCGAAGGGATTATAATTAATATCATGAAAAAAAATCTATTATACTTACTGTGTCTGTTGAGTTTAACGGCGTGTAGCACCAAAGAGGAATTTCAACTTTTTAAGCCGATAAAAATGCAGGCAACACAAGCAACCAACAACCAATCTAGCAACAGTGTGATAACCGACGTTGATAATGTTCAGTTTGAATACAAAATATTACCCCATGATAGGGTTTCAGTAGTGGTCTATGAACATCCAGAACTTAGTACTACCACCATTCAGAGTATGCAACAAGATAGAGGTCTTTTGGTCAACTCCAAAGGAGAAATTCGCTTACCTTTGGTTAAAAAAGTCAATGTGGCAGGTTTAACCCAAACCGAGGCGGAAGAGAAAGTTTCTGATGCGTTTAGAGCGTATCTTAAATATCCTGATATACAATTAGAGGTCTTAAATAAAAGAGCGTATGTTGTAGGAGAAGTTCAACGACCAGGAGAAGTAGCATTGGTTAATGAACAACTTACCTTACTTCAAGCTTTAGCCTCTGTGGGTGACATTACCGACTTTGCCGATAGAAAATCCATTATGATTTTTAAGAATGTCCAAGGAAAAGTGCAAACCCAAGTGGTGAATTTAATTGATGCCAATTCACTAAAAACAGCTAACTTAATGATACAACCAAATGATATTATCTATGTTATGCCAAACAATATGAAAGCCTTTAACGTTCAAGTCAATCAATTTGACCCTATTTTAAGACTTGTGGGTGATATTTTATCTCCATTTGTTCATATTAAATATTTATCAAAATAGTAGAGGAGTAAAACAATATGTACCGAACCAACAATGAACAACATGCCAATCAGCAGAGTTCCGACAATAAAATTGATTTAAAAGAGGTCTTTAAAACCATTAGAGATTATAAATGGCTTATTATGATAATGACTTTTTTGGCACTCTTTTTAATGGCTGTAACACTCTATTTTAAGCCTTCTATTTACAGTTCTCATGCCATTATTGAGATTAAAGCTTCAGGAAAACAAAACAGCAACATGAATGGTAATGACTTTTTAGCCAATGCCTTTGCTGCTTATGGAAAAGAGCAAATCGACAAAGAGATTGAAATTTTAAAAACATTTTATATCAACAATCAAGCACTTAATAAAGTCGATTTTAAAACCAAATATTATATTGATAATAAATATAAACAAAGTGAACTTTATAATAATGTTCCCATTAAAATTACTCAAATCAATACCTTTAATAATGCAATTTTAGGAAAAAAAATAACCCTTATACCCCAAGAAGAGGGATTTAAATTGACCATTCAAAACTCATTAGAAGCCAAAGCAAACAACCTTCTCTTTTCAGAAGAGCTTCTAACGTTGGATTCAACAACCATCCATCCGTATAACAAAGAGATTAAAACGCCCTATTTTAGCTTGACAATCAATAAAAACACAGAGTTTAAACACCCTATCTATTTTAAAATTTATGGAGACAATCGCTATGTTTATGAAAAAATAGTACAACTTAATCTTAATATTTCACAAGTCAATAAAAATGCTCCTTTGATTAAAATTGAGTATCAAGACAACATTCCTGCCAGAGCAGATGCCTATGTGAATGCCATTGCCGAGAGTTTTATTGCTGAAAGTATCAATACCAAAAATGAGCAAAATGATAAAATCTTAAGCTTTATAGAAGAGCAACTCCAAGTAACCAAAGAGCGACTCAAAGAGTCCGAAGACAAACTTGAAAAATATAAAATATCCGAAGATGTCATTCAACCAAGCCTTCAAGCAGAAATGTTTATTAAAGAGTCCAGTAATGTAGAGATTGAACTCTCTGAAAACAAACTCAAAGAGAGATTAATTGAGAATCTTATCAGTTTTGTCAAACACAACAACAATCTTGATGCCATTGCACCATCGCTTATGGAACTACAAGACAAACCCACATTGGAACTTATTAGCTCATTACAGCGTTTACAACTTGAAGAAGATGAACTGAGTGCAGAATATACCAACCAATTTCCAAAATTACTAAGTGTTCGTAAACAAATTGGCAATATCAAACAGAAAATTTCACTCAACTTAACCAATTTAAAATCAAGTATTGCCCATAAAAATATTAATCTTATACAACAACAAAAGAGCTATGAAGAACGACTAAGAACCCTACCAACACAAGAGAAAAAGCTTATTAATATTAAAAGAGATTATGAAGTTGGGTCTAAAATGTATGCCTATCTTTTAGAGAAACGTGCTGAAAATGAGATTATTAAAGTAGCCACCCTTTCTGATTATAAAATCATTGACCGTGCCTACAGTGCCTCTAACCCTGTTAGCCCAAAACGAACCCTTATGATGCTTATTGCCACGATTGTTGGTTTAATTTTAGGAATGCTGATTGCCTTTTTACTCAAAGCAATGAACAATAAAATTCACAACAAACAAGATATTGAGAATTTAACCTCTTTGCCTATTTATGGGATTATTCCGCAACTCAAACAAAAAAGTGTTAAACTTGAAGTCTATAATGCTCCAAAGTCTCCGTTTGCAGAGAGCTATCGTAGTTTACGAACCAACCTTCAATTTGTTAAGAAAAAAGACCAAGCCAATGTGATTGTGATTACCTCTACCGTTCCAGGTGAAGGAAAAACAACCACCACTGCCAATCTATGTTCTGTATTTCAAATGGCTGGATACAAATCCATTGTTATCAATCTTGACTTAAGAAAACCAACACTCCATACCTATTTTGACATCAAACATCATCGAGGAATGAGTACCTATCTTAGTGGTAAAGATGAAATTAGTGACATTATATTCTCAACCGAACACTCTAATCTGGATATCATTGTAGCAGGACCAATACCACCAAATCCTTCAGAGTTGATACTCTCTGAGCGTCTACCAAAACTGCTTGATACCCTAAAAGAGCGTTATGATTATATCTTCATTGATACCGCACCAATAGGACTGGTAACCGATACCATATACCTCATGCAATATGCCGATTTAACCTTGGTTGTCTTTAGAGAAAACCATGCTGAAAAATCCTTTATTACGGATCTTAATGGATTGATAGAAAAGAACAATCTTTCAAGAATTGGTGTTATTTTAAATGGTAGCCAAACCAGTTCTGGATCTTATGGTTATGGATATGGTTACGGATATGGTTACGAAAAATAACCCTTACAAAAATGTTCTTTGAGCTTAGCTCAAAGAACAACCAAATTTCTATAAATAACTTCATACCTTTTCATCATCGTCTCCAAAGAAAAATCCAAACCATCATAACACAACTGCTTCTCTTTTTCCAAAGCCAAAGCAATGCCTTTACTCATTTCACGTTCATCCAATGGATTAACAAACGTTACATTGAGTGCATCAGGATTAAGATTGTAGGCTTGAAGCGGATAGACAAATTGCTCTATATCACTCACCACCACTTTGGTTTTCATCGATATGGCTTCTAAAAAAGCGATATTTAATCCCTCTGAAACCGATGGCATTAAAAATAAATCACACCGTTCTAAAAAATTATAGACCTCATCACGTTCAATTAACCCCAAACAGATAATATTGTTTTGTAAGTTTAATGCTTCAATATGTGCATTGATCTGCTCTTTGAGTTTACCATCTCCTGCTAAAATTAATTTTATTTTAGGATTGTTATCTATTAAAGGTTTAAAAGCAGAAATCACACGTAAATGGTTTTTTTCAGGAACAAAACGGGCGGGATGAAAACAGTTGATGTCTGTCTCATTAATATTAAATTTTTGATAAACATCACTCTTTATATAGCGGTAATCGGTCTCAACACCATTTAAAATCACTTCATATTTGTTGGTAATCAGGGATTTCATTTCATCAGGAATCACATCATAAAGCATTTTATTCACAAAAATAATCTTATCGGTATGTTTAAAAATAAACTTTAAAAGTTTCGCATTGGTTTTGGATAAAAAAAGATAAGAACCATGTACCGTATAAACCGTTTTTTTTCGCAACATCACGTTGGAAAGTAAAAAAAGTGCCATCGCCTTGATGTGATGACCATGTACAATTTGTACCTCATTTTTAATCTCAAAAAACTTGGCTCTTAAATTTCTAATGCTTAACAACTCTATCTCATTTATCTTGGAGCGTTCATTAAAATAGTTTGCCCATCGCCAAGGAATAGAAGTTTTGGTCACACCATTGACCAGATAGATGGTTTTCATGCTCATTACGCTTCCTTTTTCATAAAAATTTCTTGATACCGATGAACAATATTTTGAACTTCATACGGTTTGGTCGTCTCTTTGATGGCAATTTCATTATGATGTATAGCCGTATGGTTCTCTATCGACTTTGCCAATGCTTTTATATCTGAAAATTCGACCAAACAACCATTAATCTCATGTTGAATAATCTCTTCGCTCACCCCAGGGCAACGGTAGGCAACCGCAAACTTACCACACGCATTGGCTTCTAAAATAACATTGGGAAATCCCTCATAATTGGAACTCAGTACCACAATATCCGATGCTTTCATATAGATATAGGGATTGGCTTGAAACCCTAAAAGGGTGACACGTTCTCGAACATCAAAAGTTTCAATGTTTGCCTCAATTAAAGCCCGTTCAACACCTTCTCCTATAATGGTGAGATGATACCGATCATCGAGATAACGCATCACCTCAACCAGTTTGTCAAACCCTTTTTGTTTGCGTAAATTTCCTGTCGCCAAGATATTAATTTTACTACTATTTAAAAGTTTCTTAGACGTTTTTTTTTCCAATTGACTTAAAATAAAATTCACATTTAAAGGATTGTTAATCACTTCTACTTTTTCTTTTTTTAATCCATAGTGAGTGATTAAATCATCACGCATGTAGTTCGATTGGGCAATAACATAATCAAAATTGCCAATGGTATGTTTGTAAAATCTGTCCATTTTTTTAGATTGTGGCATGTATTTGGCACGAATACTCGGAATGTTTACCTCACGCGTGATAAAAAGTGTCTCTTTTAAAAAAGGTCGTAAAAGCGGTGCCAACATAGAAAGCAGTAGATTAACATGGGTAATGCTTGAAAAAACCACTTTGGGTTTGAGTTTTAAAATTAAACTCCATAACTTATGTGGTGACAACAACACACGAGAGGCTTCTAAATCATGAATAATCACCTCCCGAGCAATGGTCTCAACCAACGCTCCTTTTTTCTTAAAGAGACACAAATGTACCTCAAAGGCTTCATGATCGATGTTGTTTACCAAATTACTCACAACCCTCTCTGCCCCACCCACATTAAGCTCATGCATCACAAAAAGTATAACTGGCTTATGCATCAATGACTCCTACGTTGGTTAACATCGGCCAAATAATAGATAAAGAGTAAAACAAAAAGAATCAATTTATTGTAATAGGTCACGGTTGCCATGTCCATAATCAGGAGTACGACAATCATACCAATAAAATAACGTTTTAATTTGGAAGATTCCATGTGATAAAGATTACGAATAATAAAGAAATAGATGCTATAAAAAAGTACCATTCCAATAACACCTACCCCCACCAACAATTCAATATAGTTGTTGTGGGCATACTTTTCAAAAAATACTCTAAAGTTGTTTAATCCATATCCAAAAAAAGGATGATTGGCAAAAATATCCCATCCTGCAGAGATTAAATAGGAACGATCTTCACTACTGCTGTCTCCTGATTGACCATGAAGGGTGTCCAGCATCCCTGAGAATCGTTTATCGATTAGCTCATAAACGGTTGAAAGATAATCCATGTCCAAATACTGTTCTGAAATTTTATAACCCACAAAAAGTACAATCAAAAACAGAACAATATTTTTGAGTTTTAAATATCTCCATGAAAAAGCAAGTAAAATCATTAATGGTGCCAAAATCATCGCTTTTTTAGAAACGGTTAAGACAATAATATAAAATGAAAGCACAATATTCACATAGTTGTAGAGTTTAAACCAAAGTTTTGTAATTCCAAAAGAGAGCAATACCAAGGATGCGAAAATAGAAACAAGCATAACGTTTGCCAACTTGTTGGCGTTTCCTGTCGTTCCCAAAAATCGACCAAATTCAAAAATTTCATACGATACATGAATCACTTCAAATGCAATTAAAAAATTATAGAATGCCCCCAATAAAATTCCATACAAAACGGTTTTTTCAAGATGATAACGTTCAAATATGATATAAAGAACCACCAAATTAATAATAACCACCAACAATCGCATGGCTGAATCATACGCCAAATCAAAATTTACCGCCCAAAAAACACTGGCAATGGCAAACATGGCAAAAATAAAATAGGCTAAAATCATATCGGGAAATGGAATCTCAAAATCTTTTTCTAACACAAAAACCATAATAAAAGCACCCCACAATAAAATGTTGAACATATTACTATAAAGAACATTGGAGGATAAATCGAAAACAATTAATGAAGCAATAAAGAGGGTCATTAACACCGAGAGCATAAACTTTTTAACAGAACCTAACATTATAAACCTTTCTCTATACGCGTAAATTTCTCTTCAAGATGGGTGCGTTTCTCTTGAATATTCAACCCTTTGGTTGGAACAAAATTATCTTTATGTCGTTTTACATACGCATCAAGCGAACAGATACGCCGTACAGGGACTCCTGCATAAACACTGTTACTTTCTAACGTCCCCTTGACAATACTCCCTGCTCCTACAATCACATTGTCTCCAATTATGGTATTGGGCATAATAATCGCTCCGTATCCTACAAAAACATTGTCTCCTATGGTGATTTTTCCAAAGGAATCAATGTTGTGGTACTCAGGATAAAGGTTTCTCAGTACATGTACTGCACCATCATGGGTTACAAACTGTACCTCTCCTGCAGTTTTAAAATCATCACCAATCGAAATTAAATAAGGTTCTGAACCAAACTTTTTGGTTCGAAGTTGGCAACGTTTTCCATACGTTACCCCACGAATTTTTGCTACTTTATTGGCACTTAACAGTGTAAAATAGAGGGCTTTAAGCCATCCTACTAATCGGTTCATTTTTTACTCCTCTTGATTCGACTTAAAAATTTTTCTCGAATAAATGCTTGATTCTCTGATGATAACAGTAATGTATAAACAAATCCCATGACCAGAATGGTCTCTAATGTACCCAATAACATCAATATCCACCAAGAGTTAAAAGATTGTTCTGTACCTATGAGGTAACTTGATGCCAAAATAATAAAAGCGTAACCAAACAATTTCCAGGAAAAACCAAACTTCTGTTTATTTTTCATCATACGATTGACCATCATAGGAAAGAAAAAAAGTAAGGGTACACGTCCTAAAAAAACACCCATAAAAATCATGGAAATGGAATTATCAATGATATAATATCCCACAACAGCAAAGAGTGAACTCAAAACCACAGAGCCAAGTCCCAACAATACTTTAACTTTAATGTTCAAACTGATGTCAATAATAAACGCTTCATTACGAACAAGCAGTAACTCAATCATCAATAAAACAATGAATAAATTGTTCCAAGAACCTAAAAAAAGTGTCTCTCCTGCCCATAAACTCACAAAACTTTGATTGAGCAACAACACAACCGTTCCAATAAAAACTGAAAAAGCCAAAATAAACTCTCGAAGATTGGCAACAATATGTTGACACGATTCATATTCCTTATTACCAAACAATCGACCAATAACAGGATTAAAAGAGGAGCTTACAATCGCTGCAACAGAGATTCCTGTAATCACCAAATACGAAGTAAAGATATATTGTGAAACAACCGTAGGATTGATTAAAATACTTAAAAAAATAACTTCACTTCCCAACAAAAAACGGGCAATAAATGACCATACCAATGTCCATGATGAAAATTTAAAGAAAGATTTCAATTCAACTCTTGTGGGTTTTAAAGCTCCAAACCATGGAACCTCTTTTTTTACGGTAATCAAAAAAGAGATACCTCGTAATACGGTGATAAGTACAATACTCATCGCCAACTCTTTTAATCCAAACTCTAAAAAAACCACCATATAGGTAATAACAAACGCAAGAATTAGCCATGTCATACGAATATAATTGACAAAATATCCTTGATTGGTACCAATCAAAACCGATTCGGAAATACTAAAGAGTGGCATAATAATCAAATTAATTCCCAACAATATAATAATGGTTAAAACCAATCCCTTATCTTCTGGGTGTACATTGGCAATCAATGTGGGTGAAAAGTAGGCTATTGCTCCAATAATTGTCATTAAAATGGGTAAAAAGATAAACCATACAATCAATGATGCTCCAACAAAACGTTGCTTTTTTGATTCATCTTCTTTGCTTTCATGATTGGCAATCGTCCACTTAAGGGCTTGTGCACCTTTTCCATCTGCAATTCCAGCAAAACCTAAAAACTTATCAATGGATTTCCAAATTCCAAAATAGTAAGCTCCAAAATAGGTCACCAAGATAGGATTTAAAATAAATGCTGTAATGGTATTAATCAAAAAGAGTATTAACCCTGATTTGGCATTTAATCCTCCCTGTTTAACCAGTTTTTTATGATTAGTTTTTTCGTAGGATGCCATCAATTTGTTCCTCTACCATTGTTATGGAGTTTTCATGGGTGTCAATTTGATGTACCCTCACCCCATGTTGCCGACATAAATCCAATATTTTAATAAACGCATTGTAATGGCTCTCTAAAAATGCTCTTTGTACAAACATATCCGCCTCTTTTATCCGATGATTCTGTTCTCGATTGTTAATTCTCTCATAAAGCACTTCTAAAGGAGCTTCTAAAAAAATCACCTTATCATAATAAGGAAGCAGTTTGGACAACTCCGCTAAGAAAAGAGGTTCAAGTTTTGGTATTTCAACCATCAACCTCATGGTATAATAGATGGCTCCTTGATCAAACACAAACATTCTATTGTTATCATAATTGCCTTGTTTTAGATTGTGTAAAAAGATGTCCATTTTCATGGATGCTTTTACCAATTCAACTTTAACCTCTTTGCTTTGGGTATAAATTTTTAAATATTTACAGAAGTTTTGGCATAAAAACACTCCTCTTCCTTCATCATTTAATGCAAATTGTGCAGTAGAATACTGCTCTTGTAGATAATGTTTGGTGGTTGATTTTCCTGTTCCTGCCAAACCTGCGAGTTCAGCAATGTGTACTTTAGCATTTAATGATGCCCATACTGTGGTTAGAACGTGATCTTCAACATATTTAAAACTGTTACTCGTATCAATCACTGTCGTATTGGCTCTATTTGAAAAATCATACTCCCAAATTTGTCCTGAACGAATCAACAACTCATCAGGGTCATCTTCAGGACGACGCACCAAAGCAATTTTTGGGTCAAGTTTAAGCACAATCAATTCATCAATTCCAGTAATACTGCGATGGAGATTCTGCTCTATTTTAGCGAGCCAAGGATGTTTATCTCCCATCTCTCGCTCAATACTTGGCCCATCCATTTTACTAACCCCCTCTAGGGGAATTCGGTCAAGAATGACAATGCCTCCTTGTGCTTTAATGTTTTGAGCTTTCATAAATGCCTGTTTACGTTCAACCGCCAAACCAACATAGTTTAAGGCATTGCCCAAACTTGAAACACCCACTCTCATTAAAAGCTTTCCAACATTTCTAATCTGTCTACCCATAAAATAGTTTTTTGGTCGTCCTACTTGATTGGGTCTTCCTACATGAATCGTCTCGACATAATAGTGATGCCCTAAAACCGAAGAGAGCTTTTCAATATTGGAACTTTTTCCTGCACCATCACCACCAACAAAAGCAAAAATTCGTCCTCCATTGGCAGGTATTTTTTTGGATTTTACCCTATTGCCAAAAACTTTTTCCAAACGTACCTGATTAATGCGGTAAAACGATTTAAAGAAACTCACCCATCCCGAATGGTAGCTATAGGCTTCTAATGCTTTTTTCATTGCTTTACTTTTAGCAAAATAGGCTTTAAGTGAATTGTTCTGTTCAATCACCTCTTCACAACTGTAAAAAAGTGCTTTATCTAAAAAAGGAAACGTGGTATCAAGTGCTTCTTCTAACTTCTCACGATTACTACGATGACGTAAATCCAAATACTCTCTGTACGCAGAACCTCGAACCACCCCTTTACGGCTTTGACTTTTTACCATTGCCCATTGTCCCATCGGTAAAAGCATTAAAAATGGGGTTAAAGCATTCTTTAACATTAACCGTATAATAAGGAGTATATACTCATTCTCAACCGATGGAATATAGATACGATTCTTATAATATTCTTTAGATTCCATATAAGTTTTGACAATGGGTAAATTCACACTCTTATCAAAATCATACCCGACCTCCAATAGGAAGTGTAGATGAATATGGATCATCTTTTGGGCTTCAATATCCAAACCAAAATAGTGAAATATCTCATTTTGCCATGAATCTTTTTCACTATAAGCCCGAAGAATGTGCATCTCTTTAAAAAGTTGATAAATCTCATACTTTTTATTGGGATCTACCAAAATATCTAAATCATCTTCGCCTATTAGGGCTTTTTCGATATTGGTGTTGCTTTTCCAGTGTAGATAATTAATATGATTCTCTTCCAGTTTATCCAGAAAAGATTGAATGAAATTTGACATTTTAAGCCTTAATATTTTTTTAATTTATTTTTATTGTTTTTAACATTTTATCACCAAACTTATTAGAGAAAGTTAATATTAATTGGTAATTTATTGTAAGTTGGCTGTAAAAAAAATTATAAAACATACGATTTAAAATAAAAAAAAGTAAATTTAAATATTTATGGTTTTTTTATATGCTATAATATTATCAACAATAAATATTAAACATATATAAAAGACCTTGTTTAAAGTCTTAGGAGGAGAACACCCAATGAATTTGTTTTCATTTTTTCAGTTTAGAAATCCAATAACCGTCGATATTCACTCTCACCTACTTCCAGGTATAGATGATGGTGTTAAAAGCATTGAGGAGTCTCTCTCTCTCATTAAAAAATTTAAAATGTTGGGATACAGTAAACTCATTACAACACCCCACATCATGTCGGACAACTATCCCAATACACGTGCCATTATAAACAGGCAACTCTCATTGGTACAAGAAGCCATAGAAGAGGCAAAGATAGACATTGCAATTGAAGCGGGTGCGGAACACTATATTGATGTTGGATTTTTAGAATTGCTCGAAAATCGTGAAGTGGTTCCTTTTGGATACAACTATCTTCTTTTTGAAACATCCTATACCACCAGACCGATTATTTTAGAACAAGCGATTTTTGAAATGCTAAGTCAAGGGTATACCCCTGTATTGGCACATCCTGAACGCTATCTCTATTTACATGACGACATTGAACATTACAAAACACTTAAAGCTTTGGGTGTTTTATTTCAAGTCAATATAAAATCATTACACACCAAAAGCAGTAAAGTCTATAAAATGGCACACCTATTAATCAAATCAGGATTGGTTGATTTTGTAGGAAGCGATGTTCATCGTATGAGAGATCTTGACAATTTAGAAAAGATTATTAAGCACAATGAATATAGAAATATTTTTAAAAAAAATACCATCATTAACAACAAATAAATTTTTTATTTGTAAATAATATATTTTTTTTTATTTTTATATGTTTAAAATTATTAAAAATTAATATTATTTTGTTATAATTAAATCATTAAATAGGAGCATAAAATGAATCTCGCAATCAATAATATTAATAACCAAACTTCACACTCTATTAAACATAAAAAGAATCAACTCAAACAAGAACCTTTAAAAGGATATAGTCCCATTCAATATTTTCAAAAACGATTGATTGACATTGTGATGACCACAACATTATTGACAATTACCTTACCTGTAACGCTTTATACCATCTACCGAATCAAAAAGGAATCACCAGGTCCTATATTTTTTACACAATCAAGAATTGGACTTGGTGGTAAAGCTTTTACCTGTTATAAATTTAGAAGTATGCACATTAATGGTCAATTTAATCCCTATACCCAAGAGAATGACTCTCGTATTTTTCCTTTTGGAAATACCATGCGAAAAATGCGTATTGATGAACTTCCACAACTTTTTAATATTTTAAAAGGAGAAATGCATCTTTTAGGTCCAAGAGCGGAATGGGATATTTTAGTCAAAGATTATGAAAACATCATTCCTCACTATCATGACAGACATCTTGTCAGACCAGGGATTACAGGCTTAGCACAAGTCTCTTACCCGTATGGACGTAATGTTCGAGATGCCAAAGAAAAATTAAAATATGATTTACACTACATCAAAAATTGGTCTCTAACTCAAGAGATTAAAGTCATTTTTAAAACCATTTTAGTGGTATTGGGTAAAAAAGGTATGTAATATCATACATTAAGTAATAAAATAAAGAATTAAATAATAAAATAAAGAATAAATTTATATTAAGGAAATAAATAATGAAAATAGCCATAGCAGGAACAGGATATGTAGGACTCTCAAATGGAGTTCTACTTGCACAACACAATGAAGTTGTCGCCCTAGATATTATTCCTGAAAAAATTGAAATGTTAAACAATAAACAATCGCCCATAGAAGACAAAGAGATAGAAGCGTATTTAACCACCAAAACATTAAATTTTACAGCCACACTCGACAAAGAACAAGCCTATAGAGGTGCCGATTTTGTGATTATCGCCACGCCAACCGACTATGACCCAACAACCAACTATTTTAATACCAATTCGGTAGAAGCTGTCATTAGAGATGTATTGAGCATCAATCCTGATGCAGTCATGATCATTAAATCAACGGTTCCTGTAGGGTATACCAAAAGTATCCAAGAGAGATTTAATACCCAAAACATTATCTTCTCACCCGAGTTTTTACGAGAGGGAAAAGCACTCTATGACAATCTCTATCCTTCAAGAATTATTGTTGGAGAACAGTCAGAACGTGCCAAAACCTTTGCAAACTTGTTGGCCAATTCGGCGATTAAAGAGAACATTGAAATACTCTTTACCGATTCAACCGAAGCCGAAGCGATTAAACTCTTTTCAAACACCTATTTAGCCATGCGTGTGGCATACTTTAATGAATTGGATTCCTATGCAGAAGCACAAGGACTCAATTCTGGTCAAATTATTAGAGGGGTAAGTTTGGATCCTCGAATTGGTAACCACTACAACAACCCCTCTTTTGGATATGGTGGATACTGTTTACCAAAAGACACCAAACAACTTAGAGCCAACTATGAAAATGTACCAAACAACTTAATTTCGGCTATTGTGGATGCCAATCGTACGCGAAAAGATTTTATCGCCGATTCTATTATTGCACGAAAGCCCAAAGTCGTGGGAATCTATAGACTCATTATGAAAAGTGGTTCAGACAACTTTAGAGCCTCATCGATTCAAGGTATTATGAAACGTATTAAAGCCAAAGGGATTGAAGTGGTGGTCTATGAACCTGTGCTTAAAGAAGAAGCGTTCTTTCATTCAAAAGTGATTAATGATCTTGAAAAGTTTAAAGAAATTTCTGATGTTATTGTTGCCAATAGACTCTCTGATGATATTCGTGATGTTGAAGCCAAAGTCTATACGCGTGACCTATTTGGAGACAACTAAAATGAAAATATTGGTAACAGGAACCGCAGGATTTATTGGATTTCACTTGGCAAAAAAATTGCTTGAGCGAGGCGATGAAGTCATTGGACTCGATAATATTAATGACTATTATGATGTCCATCTCAAATATGCACGATTAGCACAACTGGGCATTGCACAAGAGGATGTTCAAGAGAACATATTGGCACAATCACGTAGCTACAACCATCAATTTATCAAAGCTGATTTGGCAGACAGCGAAACGATGAATCATCTTTTTGAAACTCAAAAATTTGATGCCGTTTGTAACTTGGCCGCCCAAGCAGGGGTTCGCTACTCAATAGAGAATCCTCATGCGTATATTCAAAGTAATGTGGTTGGTTTTTTAAACATCTTGGAAGCATGTCGTCATCATGGGGTAAACAATCTTGCTTATGCGAGTAGTTCGAGTGTCTATGGTCTTAATAAATCACAACCGTTTAAAACCTCTGACCATACCGACCACCCTGTAAGCTTGTATGCAGCAACCAAAAAATCCAATGAGATGATGGCACATACCTACAGCCATCTTTATGGTATTCAAACCACTGGCTTACGATTTTTTACCGTGTATGGTCCATGGGGACGACCTGATATGGCACCAATGCTTTTTACCGATGCCATTTTAAATGACCGAGCGATTAAAGTTTTTAACCATGGGAACATGAGCCGAGATTTTACCTATATTGATGACATTGTGGAAGGGATTATCAAAGTCATTGATAATCCTGCCAAAACCAATCCAAATTGGAATCCAGAAGCACCCACACCAGAGAGTTCATCTGCTCCATACCATATTTACAATATTGGAAACAATGCACCCGTTAATTTAATGGAGTTTATCTCTGAAATTGAAACCTCACTCGGAAAAGTTTCCGAAAAAAACTTTATGGAGATGCAAGATGGTGATGTGGAATCAACCTATGCCGATACCACAGGACTCATTAATGATTTTAACTACAAACCGTTTACTCCTTTAGATGAAGGTGTGCATGAGTTTGTAAAATGGTTTAGAGACTTTTATAACAAGTAAACAATTTATTATGAGAGTAATTGAAGTAACAGGTGTTGCTGGGGTTGGAAAGAG
Organism: Sulfurovum sp.; assembly: GCA_020721385.1. Classification (GTDB taxonomy): domain Bacteria; phylum Campylobacterota; class Campylobacteria; order Campylobacterales; family Sulfurovaceae; genus UBA1140. The sequence continues at coordinate 21,080 of DYMW01000007.1, forward strand.
TTATGTACTTTCCAAGCTTAGCCAAAACCCCAATATTGTTTTAGATACGGCTCTTATCAAAGCATATAAACTGAATGATTTGAGACTGGGCATTCTTTTTTTGAAACAGAAAAAGTCTCTTAAGATGTTATGGCTTATGATTCAAATCGCTTTTAAGCTTAAAATGTCGCTGTTTCATCAAATAAACTTTATAAGAAACAGCATTAAAAAATTTGGAAAAGAGATTTTTATCCATCATCAATTAACAAAGATGGAGAACATTATCATTGTCGATGAGGGCATTAGTCACCTTTATCAAAACATCATCACCGATAAAAATGATGATAATGAAGCATTAATAGCATTGGTTGACCAACTGATTGTGTCTGTAGAATTTAATAATGAAATTATGATTATTAATGCGAATGAAACAACCATTTATCACCGACTCTTTAATCGTGGACACAAACGATTAAAAAGTGGTGATGAAATTAAAAAATTTATAATAAAAAGTCAAACAAATATTCAACATATAGAAGAAAAATTCAACCATGTTTTTCATATTCAAAATGATGAAGATGGTGATTTAGAAACAGAATTAAATACAATATGGAAATAGGAAAAGAAGAATGTATCAACTATCACAAGATTTAATGAATAATCTACGAGATGCCAATATCACTTACTGCCACTGGAAAAGTAATCTCCTGCTCAACGAGGCATTGGGGGGTTATGACGATTTGGATTTATTGGTCAAAAAAGAGGACATCGCACGCTTTGAAGCGATGATTTTACAAATGGGTTTTAAAGAAGGCTCGAACAAACACATTAGCTTCTCAAGCATCAAACACTTTTATGGCTATGATGCAGAGACAGGCAATATCTTACACCTTCATGTCTACTACCAAATTAAAACTGGGCCGAGTTGGACAAAATCAATACGCTTTGATTTTGAAGCATACTTTTTAGAAAACCTCATGATTCATGAGAGTGGTATGCCCATTCCCCAAAAACATATTGAATTGCCGATGTTTATCTTTAGGGTCATGCTAAAATACTCTAAAATCAATGAATTTATACTCGTCAATAAAGAGCATGGGCGTACCTTAAAAGAGATTGATTATCTGCTCAATGGTCTGGATGAAGCAAAATTAGAAGCCTTTTTAGCAATCTATTTTTCCAATATTAGTAAAAAAGATATTTTTGAATATATTAAAACCATTCAAACAGGTGGTGCTTTTAAAAAGTTTCAAAAAGGAAATGAACTAAGAGCCAAAGTTTCTAATTATAAATATTTGGGTGTGTGTGAAGAGAACATCAACAACATCACCCAATTGGGTTATCGGGTTTTAAACAAATTGTTTTTTAAACAAAAAAAGAGACTCCACTCTACAGGTATGTTTATTGTGGTAGCGGGTTTGGATGCCACAGGTAAAACCACCATTACAACTGAGCTAAAAAAATGGTTGGGTAAAAATTTGACCACCTCATTGGTGCATTTTGGAAAACCACCTTCAACACTGCTCACTTATCCGATTAATCTTGCCATTAAATTGGTACGTAAAAACTCGGAAGAGAGTCCGTTAAAGTCGAGTATCCAAAAAGAAGATGGTGCTAAATCGTTGCTCTATATCATTCGACAAGTGGTCTTGGCTCATGACAGATACGCATTGGCTAAAAAGAACTGGAACAAAGTCTGTTTGGGTGAAATTGTATTTTGTGACCGTTACAAATCAGAAGAGTATGGTGTAATGGACTCAAAACGTTTAAATCCTGAACATTACAACGGATTTAAGAAAAAATTGGCATTATGTGAAAACCGACTTTATGACCAAATGCCACAACCCGATGTACTGTTTTATTTAACCGTACCCGTTGAAGTAGCCGTGGTACGTAATGCAGAACGTATTAAAGAAGGAAAAGAGAGCGAAGCGTTTATCCGTGTACGTCATGAACAAAATAAAAATTTAACCTATAAAGCCACCTATAACTATAAAATTGACACTGACCAGCCTTATGAAACAGAAATTGCCGATATTAAAGCAAAAATCTGGAGTGTTTTGTAATGAAAAATTTAATATTTTTAGGAGGAGAAGATGTTAGTGCTAGAATAGAAATTTCTAAAAAATTTATGGCACTAGGATACAACATTGAAATTATAGGAACAGAAAAAGCAGACAAATTTAAACAAAACAATATTGCCTATGCAACCTACCAATTTAACCGAGAATTTTCCATTATGGGCGACATTAAAACCATTTTTGAACTAAGAACAATTTTAAAAGAGAAAAATTCAAGAACCATTGTTCATGCATTTGATACCAAACCAACGCTTTTTTTACCCTTTGCATCTATTGGGTTAAAAAACATTAACGTGGTGCGTACCATTACAGGAATGGGGCGAATTTTTACCGAAAAAAGTTTAAAAAACAGCATTTTAACTTTGGTCTACAACCTATTACAAAAAGCCATCTCAAAAAGGGTGGACTTTACCGTATTTCAAAATGATGATGATGGTGACTATTATCTCAAACATCATTTGGTTTCCAAAGAGAAATCATCAGTGATTAAAAGCAGTGGACTGGATTTGGAAAAATTTACCACAGAAGTCGATAATACCATACTAGAAAACCTAAAAAAAACATTGGCATTAGACCCTAATGAAAAAACCTTTATTTTGGTCTCACGGATGGTGAAACAAAAAGGAATTATGAACTATCTTCAAGCAGCCAAACTTTGCCATGAACAGGGACATAAATTTAATTTCTTATTGGTAGGACAACTTGATAGTGATGAGTCAATTACCTTTGAAGAGATTCATGCGTATAAAAAATATGTGCATTACTTAGGACGGCGTGAAGATGTTAAAAATCTTTTGGCACTCTGTGATGTTTTTGTTTTACCAACCTATTATCGAGAGGGAGTTCCACGCGTATTGCTTGAGGCATCCGCCATGGGGTTAGCACTTCTAGCAACCAATATGCCAGGGTGTAAAGATGTTGTAATGGATGGATACAATGGAAAACTGATTGAAATTGAGAATCCTCAAGACCTTTATGAAAAAATGGTGTACATCACCCAAGACGAAGAACAACTAAAAAGCTATGGCAAAAATGCCCAAGAAAAAGTAAAAGAGTTTGACCTCAATATTGTGGTCAATGCTTATCATACAATTTATCAAAAATTATAAGGAGATACCATGTGGAAAGTACAATTATTTAAATTAAACTATGATGAAAAAGAGAGCCAAGCGGTTAAAGAAGTGGTTGACAGTGGATGGATAACCATGGGTGAAAAAAGTAAAACATTTGAAGAAAATTTTTCAACCCTTTTAGGGGAAAATGCACATTCGGTTGCTGTTTCCTCTGCAACCGCTGCTTTGCATATGTCACTGTTGGCATTGGGCATTAAAGCAGGAGATGAAGTGATTATTCCTGCATTGACTTTTGTAGCAGATATTAATGTGGTAAGAATTGTAGGTGCAACACCTGTTTTGGCTGATTGTAGCTCTTATGAGAACTGGAATATGTCTGCCCAAACCATTGAAGCACAAATTACCGATAAAACCAAAGCCGTCATTATTGTTCATTTTGCAGGATACCCTTGTGAAATGGATGCCATTGTTAAATTATGTCAAGATAAAAACATTGCCCTTATTGAAGATTGTGCCCATGCACCTGGAGCCAAATATAAAAATCAATCGTGTGGAACATTTGGTGACTATGGCTGTTTCTCGTTCTTTACCAATAAAAATTTATCGGTCGGAGAAGGTGGAATGCTCACAACCAAAGATGAAGAACTCGCCCAACAAGCCAGATATTTTAGAAGTCATGGAATGACTGCATTAACCCTTGACCGACATAAAGGACGTGCCATTACGTATGATGTGGCACAATCAGGACTCAATTACCGTATTGATGAGATGCGTTCTGCTTTGGGATTGATACAAATGGACAAACTCAAACACGCCAATGCTCAACGAAAAATTTTAGTAGAACGGTACATCAAAGAACTTGATGGAATTCAAGGATTCACCATACCTTTTACCAAACTTGAAGAGTGTGAATCGGTTTACCATATCTTCCCTATTTTACTAGATAGTCATGTTGATAGAATTGCACTGATTGGTAAACTCAAAGAGGATGGCATTCAATCTTCTATTCACTACCCTGCATTTAAAGATTTTACAGCATTTAAAGATTTGGGATTAAATGAAGCACCCATAGCCGAAGAGATTGCGTTGCGTGAACTTACCCTCCCACTCTATCCTACGATGAGTATTGAAGAGGTTCAATTGGTTTGTAACAGCTTAAAAAAAGCCTTAGGGGCATAAAATGAATATGCTCAATTTAATAGGACGCAACAGTGAACTCTTTGAAGAGGACATCAAACAGCATGATAAAGAGCTAAGAGAAATTGTAGCAAACTCAACTTTTTTGGTTATTGGTGGAGCAGGAAGCATTGGTCAAGCCGTTACCAAAGAAATTTTTAAACGCAACCCAAAAAAACTCCATGTGGTAGACATCAGTGAAAACAACATGGTTGAACTCGTACGTGATATCCGCAGTTCCCTCGGATACATAAAGGGAGAGTTTAAAACTTTTGCATTGGATATAGGAAGTATTGAATATGATGCATTTATAAAATCCGATGGCAAATATGATTATGTTTTAAATTTATCTGCTCTGAAACACGTACGCAGTGAAAAAGATCCCTTTACATTAATGAGAATGATTGATGTCAATATTGAGAACACCGATAAAACCATTGGTCAAGCCATTGAGAATGGTACTAAAAAATATTTTTGTGTCTCCACCGACAAAGCAGCCAATCCTGTCAATATGATGGGGGCTTCTAAACGCATTATGGAGATGTTCTTAATGCGTCGAAGTTTGCAAATGCCCATCTCCACCGCCAGATTTGCCAATGTTGCCTTTTCTGATGGTTCACTGCTTCATGGATTTAATCAACGAATACAAAAACGACAACCCCTTTCAGCTCCATCCGATATTAAACGCTATTTTGTAACACCAAAAGAGTCAGGAGAGCTTTGTTTAATGTCGTGTTTATTGGGTGAAAACCGAGATATATTTTTTCCTAAATTAAGTGAAAAACTCCATTTAATTACTTTTGCCGATATTGCTGTGAAATATTTAAAAAATATCGGTTATGAACCTTATCTATGTGAAAGTGAAGAAGAGGCTAGAGAATTAGCACAGACTCTTCCTGACCAAGGAAAATGGCCATGCTACTTTTTTACAAGTGACACCACAGGAGAAAAAGATTTTGAAGAGTTTTTTACCGATAAAGAGGTACTTGACATGAATAGATTTCAAAATTTAGGGGTTATTAAAAATGAAGCCAACTTTAATGAAGAGAAATTAAATGATTTTTCATTAAAAATAAACAAAATGAAACAAAATAAAGCATGGTCTAAAGAAGAAATTGTTAAACTCTTCTTTAGAATGATTCCTGATTTTGGACATAAGGAAACAGGCAAATATTTAGACAATAGGATGTAACCATGCAACGATTTTTTGATATAATTTTTTCAAGTGTAGCAATAGTGCTTTTTTCACCATTTTTAATCCCTGTGATGATTCTTCTGAAATTCACAGGTGAAGGTGAAATATTGTATGTACAACAACGTGTGGGTAAAAATGGCAAGATGTTCGGGCTTTTCAAGTTTGCAACCATGCTCAAAAATAGCCCTGCCACAGGTACGGGTACCGTTACCGTTAAAGATGACCCAAGGGTTCTGCCAATGGGTAAATTTTTACGAAAAACAAAAATTAATGAATTACCACAACTTTTTAATATTTTTTTGGGAGATATGAGTGTTATTGGACCTCGACCTCAAACAGAGCGATGTTTTTTAGCTTTTCCCCAAGATTCGCAAGAAGCCATTATGCAAGTAAAACCTGGATTATCAGGAATTGGATCGGTTGTTTTTAGAGATGAAGAGTCCATTTTAGACAATCCTAAAATTGATAGATTGGCATTTTATGATAGCATTATTGCCCCCTATAAAGGAAACTTAGAGCAGTGGTATGTCAAACATCAAGGATTATATACCTACTTTATGTTGATTGGGTTAACCATTTGGGCGGTTCTTTTTTCAAAAAGCAAAGCCTATTTTAATGTCTTTGGTGATTTACCAACCCCTCCAAAAGATTTAAGAAACTGGATATAATTTCTCTACAAACGAAATATGACGGTTCAGTAGAGCCGTCACACTACCCCTCTTATGTTACTTCTGGGATAAAAAGTAACACCTTCATCGTTAAAAATACCTAAAATCACAAGCTTTGTAAAAAAAATATTTTTTACTTTTTAATTAAGAGTAAATTTATCCTATTTAAATTATAATGCCTCTATAATTATTAAATACAAGGAATAAAAATGGCAACAGTAACATTTAAAAATGACATCGTATGTAACCTAGCAGGTACAGAAATTAACGTTGGTGAGACAGCTCCCGTAGTAACCGTAGTAAATTGTAATCCAATGCTTCAAAATGAAACCATTGGTGGTGAAGGTAAAGTTCAATTGGTAGTTGCAGTACCATCACTTGATACAGGTGTATGTGATGCTGAGACAAGAAGATTTAATACAGAAGCAGCATCACTTGATGGTGTAGAAGTACTTACAGTTTCTATGGATTTACCATTTGCAGCCGCTAGATGGTGTGGTGCAGCTGGAATTGAAAACATCAAAGTATGTTCAGATTTTAGAAACAAAGATTTTGCTAACGCTTATGGTGTACTTTTGGCTGATGGACCACTTGCTGGTATCATGGCAAGAGTTATTTTTGTTATTGGAAAAGATGGTAAAGTTGCTTACAAACAAGTAGTTCCAGAAATTACAACTGAACCAAACTATGAAGAAGCTTTAGCTGCTGCAAAAGCTGCTCTATAATTAGCACTTTTGGATAAACCTCTTCATTAAGAAGAGTGTTTATCCCTCCTCTATTTTTTAAAATTCCTTTCACTTTTCCCCTTTAATCGCTATAATATCTCCAATGAAATACACACCTAAACAGATAGAAAAATACCAACGCCAACGTTATATTTCGTTTCTTGAAAAAGTAACCAAAAATCTTTTTAAAATGTTCCGTGATGAGACGACCACACAAGAACAATTTTTAGAAAAATTTGAAGAACTAAAGAAAAAACTTGATGAACAGATAGTCATACAACTTAACTCTGAATATCATCATCAAATGAAAGTCTATATTGAACGGTTGTATCAAGAGTGTCAAAGTGAATTTGTATTGAATGAGATACGGGATATCAATATGACCCATCTTAACCGACTTCAAAAGCTCAAAAATGGTACCTCTTACAAAAAAGAAAAACACAAATATACCAGTAGAAACCAAGATTGGGGATAATAATGAAATGGA
>DYMW01000008.1:0-13419 GCA_020721385.1 Sulfurovum sp.
CTCAAAATATCTCACATTTTATGATTAAATTCAGGTACAATCTCTTTGAGTAAGCCCAACAAATTCTCTTCGGTATGAAAACGATTGATTTGATGAAGCAATTTTTCGTAATCCATTGGGGCATTGTGGGATACCAATATGGATTGATATTGGGTTTTTAAATCATCTTCTGAAATCAACAACTCTTCATAAAGCTTTTCACCTGCACGAAGTCCTGTAAACTGTATCTCTATGTCATCACGACCTGAAAGTTCTATCATTTTTTTTGCCAAATCTACAATTTTAATCGGTTCGCCCATGTCCAAAATAAACAGCTCTCTCCCTTTGGCAATCGAACCTGCTTGAAGCACGAGTTGACACGCTTCTGGAATAAGCATAAAGTATCGGGTAATATCAGAATGCGTTACCGTAATGGGTTCGCCTTTGTCAATTTGCGATTGAAACTTAGGAATCACTGAACCTGAACTGCCCAACACATTTCCAAAACGCACGGCTACAATTTCTGTATTACCTGAAGGAACCGCCGAAGCATAAAGTTCACAAATCCGTTTGGTTGTTCCCATGACATTGGTAGGGCGTACGGCTTTATCGGTTGAAATCAGTACCAATTCAGTAACGCCATACGCAATAGAGAGATCAATCACATTTTTAGTACCAAAAACATTGTTTTGAATCGCTTCATACACATTTGATTCACATAACGGCACGTGTTTGTACGCTGCAGCATGAATGACAATTTCAGGTTTATATTTTTTAAATACCTCTTCTAAAGACTCTTTATGTTGCACACTTTGCATAATAGGCACAACATTGGCTCCATTTAACTCTTCCATAATCTGATACAAATTAAACTCTGAATGATCCAGCAAAATCATCTGTTTGGCACCAAAATTTTTCACTTGACGAGAGAGTTCACTCCCAATACTTCCCCCTGCACCTGTTATCATGACCACTTTATCTGAAATAAAGTTTTTAATGCTTACCAAGTCCAAATCTTTGGGCTTTCGTGCCAATAAATCTTCGACCGAGATGGGTTTTAACTGCATATTACGTTGGGTGATAGAAACCACTTTTATGTCATAAATTTCTAAAGCATGAATTCGAGTATAAATGGTGTTCAGTAAAGCTCTTTCTAATGACCGACCAATAATGACTGATTCAATATGGTGACTTCTAATAATTTTTTCAATATCATCGAGCATGGCAATTTTAATATCCCCAAGATAACTGTTAACAAGCATTTTACTGTTGTCGACAATGGCTACCACATTAAAATCATTTCGTTCTTTTAAAAAGGTTTGAGCAAGTGCAGAGACGCCAATCAACAATGTTCTTGGTAATTTTTCTGAGTTACCTCGCTCCACAAAAAGTCGTTTTGAAATACGTAGCGTTCCTAAAAAAAGCAATGAAAGTACGAAGTCAATAATCAATACCGAGCGTGGAAAAGAGATAAAAGCATCTGAAAAAACATTGTAAACCAGTAAGAAAAATCCATACGCCCAAAGATGGGCATACAAAAGTTTTTTAGCCTCCCACAATGAAAAAAGGTTCCAAGAGACATTATAAATTTTAAAATAGTAAATTGCAATAATTTTAAAAAAGCTCAATAAACTAAAAACCAAAAAGAAATGTTCCAAATGAATGGGTCTAATATGAAAATTAAATCTTAAGTTGAACGCTAAAAAAAGCGTTCCTAAAGAGATAATAATATCAAACAGCATAAAAAAGAGGGTTCGCTTAAAAGGTGTTGGGCTTAACATGAGGCAAAACTTTTTTCTTTATCAATATGGTACATCATCCCATACAAGATGACCAGATTAATCACAAATACAATATCCCATCTAGGAATAAAATCGAGTAACAAAAGAAAAAGTGCATTAACAAGAATAAGTCCCAAACTCACTTGTGCATGACTCCAACCACTCTGTACCAATCGTTGATACGCGTGTTTTCTATGGGCTTGGGTAATATTTTCACCATTACGATAACGTCTTATAAGGGTTAAGGTTGCATCAAATCCAAACCACGAGAGCATCACAAGCCAAAAATAGATATGCGGTGAAGAGGTATCTGAAAAAATCAAAATAGCCATAATAAATCCCAATGTGGCACTGCCCACATCCCCCATAAAAATAGAAGCTTTATGCCAATTAAACACCAAAAATCCTAAACTTGCAACCACCAATACCAACCCTAAAGGATTAGCAAAAAAGAGGGTTAATCCAATACCAACCATGACGGTTTGACTTCCTGCATATCCATCAATACCATCCAAGAAGTTATAAAGATTGGTCAGCCAAATCATAAACAAAAAAGCAACAATATTCAACCACCATCCTGTAAGCTCAAACCACATCAAATCAATGTGGTTTATACCCCCTAAAAAGTAGAGTGCCAAGATGGCACAAAAGGCTTGTACCATCAACCGCACTTTAGAAGAGAGGGTAAAAACATCATCCAAAAGACTGATAACCACAATAGGCAAAGCTGTAAAAAGTGCCATAAACAGTTGTGTTGAGAGATACTCTTTAAATAAAAATACCCCTCCATAAAAGGTCAAAATAATCGCCAACCCTCCACCTCTTGGTGTTGCAATGGTATGAGAACTTCGCTCATTGGGTATATCTAAAATTGCTTTGTGTAACACATACCATTTGATACTGTATGTCAACGATAACGATAAAAGAAACAGACCCAAATAAATCAATACTACTCCTACTTTTTTAATTTATAAATTTTACTGTATGGTGATGAAACCACCAACTCAAAAAGATTTTTATCGTAATTGTCCAACATAAACATCTGTATATAGGTTGAATTATAGGTCTTTCTGTCCATTACAATCATTTGGTTATAACTTTGAAGATAGACCACACAAAACTCCCCATCAATGTGACTCAATTGCGATTCTACCAAGGATTTTCCATTGGGTTGATACTGTACGCTATCAAAACGATAAACAGAAATATGTTGACCTCTTATCTCTATGTCACCTGTGGCTGAATCAAAAATAATCCCATTACGTAACAACACTTTACTCCCTTGCTGACTCGCAGGAGAGGAAGGATAGAACTCCATATTTCGCTCCTCTTTACCTGTATTGAGGTTAATGTTTCCAAAAACCGCCACCGTAGGGAAGATACCCATCATACGATAAGGTAAATAGAGATAAATATCTCGACTCTTTTTCGGTAACGTGTAATTCGCATCACTCAATTCGGAAAGCAACACATTGGGATTTTTATCTTTAAATAGGGTATTTGCTACAACAGCATAGTTAGAATCCACATAGGTCTCAACTGCCAAACGGGCAAAATTTACCGCCAATTCTGGTGAAGGTGTTTGCATGATTTTAGAAATAATAAAGTTGTCATTGTTGTGTTTTCCACCATCAATCAAGGTTGAAGTATCGGAATAGTACCAAATAGGATAACCATAATCCCACCACGCCAAGGTATAATCTTTGACATCAGCCATTTGATTAAGTTTATCAAGGTCTTCGACTTCAGCTTTATTAAGAACCGTTGGTACTTTATACTCAATAATGTGTGTAATATTCGGATAAATCATCAACGCCGTTGCCATCGTAATAAAAAGATACTTGGCTTTGTTCTCTTGAATCTGTTCTGCTATCACAAAAAAGAGATAAATCGCCGACATCGCTGCCACAGGTACGGCATAAACTGTAAAACGAAGTCCACCCCATAAAGCAAACATTCCAATACCAATCAAAGGCAATGCCAAAATAAAGGCTCGATGACGTACGACCAAAACCACATACCCAATCAACGCAATAATCATTCCCACGACCGAACCAGAGATACGCTGAGCAAAGGTTGAAAAAGGAATATCTCCTGCTTCTCTAACCGTTTGAATAACCGAATAAAAATGTAAACCCTCCTCTTTGGTTCCAGAGGAAAGATACAACAAAACTTTCCCAAAAATCAATCCTATCATGTTTGAAAAATATAAAAAGGCAAGTACCATCACCAGTGATAACACATAGAGCATTTGTTCTTTGATTTTAGTGCCATTTAAAACAAAATAGATTCCAATAAGAACAGCAATATGTACCAAATAAGAATATGGTGACAAGGCAACCCAAGAGATAGGAAACGCTGACAAGGCCACCAAAATAATTGATTTATAGGTATTCTCCTCATTTTTATGATAAACAATCATGTAGATAAAATAGAGCAGACTCATCGCTGCCACAATGGCGAGTCCTTGGTCGTATAAAAATGGATAAAGCACAATCGCAATCGATGCATAAAGGGTACTTTTTAAATTCACATCCATGGTACTCTTCATTAAGAAAAAAAGAATTAACATGGGAGCCATGGCAGAGAACATATCGGTATCGTAATAGCCAACCATGGTACGGTTGTAATAACTCCATGTTATAGAACCCAACAATGCTGCAAAAAATCCCCACAATGTCTTTTTATAGAGTCTGGCAATTAAGATAATGGGTACCACAACCAAAGAAGAGATAACCGCGGGCATATACAACGTTACGGTCTCTAGGGAGAAACCTGTTATTTTAACCAAAAAGGTAGTAATGGCAATCGTACCATAATCCCACATTCCAAAAACACGTGGATTACCAATATGCAATCCCTCTAAAGCTTGTTGAGCTCCTGCTGCAAAAAAATAGCCATCATTGGTATTGATCATTAACTCATTGTTCCAAATAAAACTCGGTTCATTGTGAAATTGAAACACCCATATAAGCCGTATGGCAAATGAGAAAGCATACGCCAATAGCATTAAACCGATTAATTGGATTGTGTTCACTTGATAACTGTTTTGATTCATTTTAACCTCTTAAATTTTTATATAGATAACTTTTTAACCACGAGGGTGACATAAAAAGTAGTAAATGGGCAATGGCATACGCATATCCTTTGATACCAAATCCAAATGTTCTAGTAGCATCAAACTTTAACTCCATCACCTCTATGGCACGTTTAATATTCTTACGTCGTGCAAAAAAAGCATTGTTGGTGCGTACTTTAACCAAAACCTCTTGTAGATTATGTAATTTTACCTCTTTTTTTAATGCCCTTATCCACATATCAAAATCTTCATTGAGTTTTTCGATATTATAAGAGGATATTGTATCAAAAAAACTACTTCTAAAACATAAGGTTACATGAGCCATAGGATTACGCCTCATCAAATTCTGCTTTAACACTTCATGATTTTCACCATAACGCACCACTTGCTTTTCTCCTGTGTCCATATTAAACTCCTCTATCCAACCTCCAAGAGCTTGAACTTCTTTATGTGCTTCTAAAAATGCCACCTGTTTCTCAATACGGTAAGGTACTGAAATGTCATCCGCATCCATTCTCACAATATAATCATATTCTAAAAGTACCACATTTAACAGCTCATTAAGACTTCCTGCCAAACCAATATTGTTATCTCTTTTTCCCAAATAAGCTATTTTCTTTTTGGCCAATGCATTATCTAAAAGGTTTTCTATCTCTTGGGGAATCCAACCATCTTGTTGTATAAATATATCGGCTTTTTGTGTTTGATTATATAAGCTATCAAGTGCTTCTTGCAGATAAGAGAACTTATCATTTTTATAAACCGACATGATTACCGCTACTTTTGACATGCTATCTCTTTCATAATGGTTTTATAAATATTCTCTAAATTTTCCATAATCACCATTTGTGACGTTGAACCCATGGTGTAGATACTCAAAAACGCTTCCAAATCAATATCGGCATAATGTAAATCATAAATGTAACATCGCTTATGATAAAGGGTGAAATTCTCAATAATACTGCTTAAATACATAATGGGATACCCCACTTCAAAAGGGGTGGTTGCGGTTACAAAAAAGTGCTTATCTATCGCATACTCAAAATAATCTTTGGGATGTTTTTGAATAAACACATTGGTTGGTTGATGCGTTTTAAAAAACGTATTCACGGCACTTTGCATCTCTTGGGTCGGTTGGGTATAAATCACCACAGGAAAATAACGTGAAGTCGTTTTCTCAAAAAAAGTTTTTTTGTATGCATTAATCATCAACTTACCCATATACCCACCCTCACGCATGATTTTTTCATACCGTTTATCATAAAGTATCAGCGTATTTTTTATCTCTGGTAATCCCATATAACCAATATGTGCAGGATGAATGACTCCATGTTGTACCTCATAAGAATTTAACGCATTCACAAATTTCTCACCCATGGGAATCACCGCACCTGTATAAAATTTTTGGTTTTTCTTAGACAATATCAGTGAAAGAAATTTTAAAAAAAGGGCATCACCCATGGCAACTTGAATGTACTTATTTAAAGTAGAATCACAGCCAATGGTTTCTAAATGTGCAATACTCTGTTGATACTTTTTACTAAAAATTCTAAATGCCACTTTACGACTGATAAAACGCAACAGACTCAAAAAATCACTGCTAATATACTCCCCGCTCTCATACACCCTCTCTTGCTCTGGATTTAAAAAAAGAAGTTTTTTCGTACTTTTCTCTTGATTATAAATCTCTAAAAGCTCAGCTCTTTCCATTAAAAAAAAGAGTTTATCGTACTTATGTTGTGTCACTAAAAATTTCATGGTTCCCCAAAAACTTTTTACCATACTTTTTAAACTCGGTCGATTAATTTGTCGCTCTGCCATCATCCCTGTACTCAGTAAAGGCTCTCTACAATGTATCCATAAAGGATAATCAAAGAGCGTAAGGTTCCACAACCGATGTTTTTTTTCAAAAGCAACCAACGCTTCCATGGATAACTTTTGCAAACCATTAGACCTTTGAGGCATATTTGAGTAAACATGCCGTTAAGTTTGCAATATTGGTCGCTTCATCAAAGGTTACCCCTGCTTTATTACCAGGATTCAAATAGGTAGGAGATGAGACTTGCTCTATGGCATATAAAAATGCATCGACTTGTTGTGATTGAACTTTGTACCCATTTTCAATCAGCTCCAAAGCTTCTACTAACTCATTGCGGTTTTTAATCCCCATGACACCCTGACAACGTTCATACCACGCATACCCAAAACTTAGCAAGGATTTACCACGTATTACTGCCTCTAACCCTACCGTACCTGTAACCGTTGCAACCGCTTTAGCATTATCAATCAAATCAAAAGAGCTGGTATCACTCTTAATAAGTTGTACATTGTCCAACGCCGATACTTTGGTATAAAAATCCATGGTTCGTCCCTGCTCTCCATACAATTTTTCGGCAAATTGAGAAACATGCTCTTTAACATAGATTTTCCATCCTTTGGGTGCCAATGAAGAAAGCATCGTAATCATCAACCACTGGTCAACAAAAACTCCTCCCTCTGGAGAGGTTGTTTTTTCAGGCTGGTAGTGCAGTGCCACATAGATATAGGGTTGTGTTAAATCAGCCAAAACAGCCAATGCATTATAGGTTTTTTGTAACTTTTTTTTCACAAAATAGCCTTTTATTTTATAGCTTAACAAATCCAATTTGCTAATATGATTATTGCTAAGGCTATAACAGCTTCCTCTTTTATACGCTGTAAAGGTTGGATTTCCAACAAAACGTTGTGCTTTTCCCCAATAGAGTTCACAACGCTCTTTGATTCCATGTTTTTTGGTGATGGCTTTCATGTAGTAAGGCAGTGCGGTTTGATAATCTCCTCTGTTTTTTTCCAAATAGGCATTGCTCAAAGGAAACATCGCTTTATCACTGTTGTTTAAACGCTCTTCATAAACATCTTGCAAATAAAAGGGTGTCTCTTTAATGGATGAAGATAAAAAAGTCAATCCTCCAATATGCGTAGGGGTAAACCGTAACACCTTAATATCATTTTCCATACACACAGCATATAAGATATACTGAAACAACCCATGAGGTGATTCCGAAAAAAGTACCACATCAGGTTTAAGTATGGCAACCGCATTGAGCCAATAGGCTAAAAACTCATAATACAAATCGGTTCGCTCACTCAAATTAAACGCATAAGCGGTAGGATCCATTCTGTCCATCATTTTCAGGGCTGTTTTCTCATGAAAAGCATAGTGTGTTAAAACAGTT
Source organism: Sulfurovum sp. (assembly GCA_020721385.1). Lineage (GTDB taxonomy): Bacteria > Campylobacterota > Campylobacteria > Campylobacterales > Sulfurovaceae > UBA1140. The sequence continues at coordinate 8,055 of DYMW01000008.1, forward strand.
TCATCTAAAACCATGGGAGATTCAGCTTTAGCAATAGGCGTATACTTCCCCCGAACCGCATCAATATAGTCTTGACAAATGGCTAATGGAAACGCATTTTGTACAACCAATCCATTTTTAGGAGTAGTCACCCAATAAATCGGTTCCCACTCTTTTTTAAGGTGCATGTTTTTAGCAACTTCTACCCATGCTTCCAAATCGCTTGTGGCATAAATAACTCTCATAATAAGACTCTTTGATTTTTAATTTTTACAGCTTTCTCTTCAACATGAAAAACCCGATGACACCCCTCTAAAATCGCTTCATTATGAGAGATAATCACCAATGTTTTATCTTGGCAAAGGGTATATATCTCTTGCATAATCTCCATCTCAATTTTATGGTCAAGTGCCGATGTTGCTTCATCTAAAATAAGAATATCAGGAGAAGAATACAATGCTCGTGCAATCGCAACCCGTTGTCTTTGCCCTCCACTCAACAGTTTTCCACCCTCACCTACTTGTGTAGCAACCCCATTTTTTTCGTTAAACATCTCCCATAATTTTACTTTTTTGAGAATATCAATCAACCGTGCTTCATCGTATTTTCGACCAAACACAATGTTCTCTCCAACCGTTCCATCAAACAGATAAATGGATTGAGGAATATACCCAATCTGCTTTCGCCATGCAACCAAATTGGCAATAGAGAGCTTTTGATTATCAATGAGAATGTTTCCATGTGTAGGCAAATTCAGACCAATAAGCATATCAATTAAGGTACTTTTACCGCTACCACTTTCCCCCACTACACCGATACTCTCACCTTTTTGAATCGACAAATTCACCCCACGTAAAACCGTCTCTCCCTCTTCATAGGTAAACCCAACATTCTCAAAGCCAATGGTTTGATGAAATTCAATTGGCTCTTTTCCCAACACTTCACTTGGATACTTTAATTCATGATGTACCAATTCAATTGATTTAGAATAAAACATAATTTTATTGTAACGTACAATAATACGATGTACCGAGGGCAACAGACGATAAAGGGCTAAAATATAGAGCGATAAAATGGGCATAAACGAAGCAATATCGGTATGATTTTTCCACACCAAAAAAGCCACCACCAAACTAAGCGATGCAAACCCTAACGCATCCAAAACCAAACGAGGAACATGAGAAGAAGTTTCAAAAATAATGTTGGTTTGTACAAACTTTTGACTCACATCAGCAAAACTCTCTACCACCTCTTTCTCATTGGAGAAGAGTTTAATCACTTTAAAGTTACCAAAACTTGACGATAAAATATCATAAACACTGCGTTGATGGACTTCACGTTCCCTACCTTTGGTCTTAACCAAACGGGTGATTTTTTTTAAAATAAATCCCACCACCACCAACAGCACCAACGACAAAATCAGTGTACTTTGCCAATCTACATAGAGTAAAAGCGTATAAATAAACACGATAACAAAAATTTCAGAAATCATAAAAAGTAGTGATGAAATAACCTGTGTCGAATAACTCGCTTCATTAATTACCATTTTAGTTAAATGAGCGGTATTTAACTGATTAAACTTTTGATTGCCCAACTTCAAATAACTTTCAAACAACCGCTTACTAATGACAAAATATCGACCCTCTGAAAACTTTGCCAACATGTAAAAGTAGAACATATTAATCAAGCTTCTAAAAATATAAAAGAAAAAAAGAAAAACGCCCAAAGAGACCACAAAATCAATCGCTGTTGGCATATTAAAAAAGTTATAAATCGCCAAAAGATAGTGATTACTCCAAATCAGACTAAAATCATTTGCCACCGAGATAAAAGGCATCACAATAGAGACCGCCAAGGTCTCTACCAACGAGATAACAATCGAAAAAACAATCAAAGCAATTAAAAGCTTTTTATCGTGCCGATTGAGTAATTTACTGATTTTTTTTAACATTGTGGTTTCTTAATTAAAAGTGCCTCTCCAAATGTATAATCCCGATCAGCAACCCGACCCAAAATATCTTTCAAATACTTCGGGTGCATCCCATAACCTGGGCGGACACTGCGTATATTTTTTGTGGTAAACACTTCACCCTCTTTAATATCTTCTGCCACATAAAGGCTTCGGCTAAATCTTCTGCTCTGTTTTCTCTTTTCGGTCATACGGTAGTCAACTTTTCCAAAAAGCTTTTCTGTGTCACGAATCGCTTTGACCATCTCAGCAAATTCGGCTTTATCCATGGAAAAATCAGCATCGGCACCCCCAATAGATTTGTCTAAAATAAAATGTTTTTCTATCACTTTAGCTCCAAGCGTCACAGCAACAATGGGTGCGGTTAAACCTAAAGTATGGTCGGAGAATCCAGAAATAACATTAAATGTTTGTGCTAAATTTGGAATCATCATCAAGTTTGCTTCTTCTAATGGAGCAGGATACGCCGAGGTACATTTTAAAAGTACTATTTCACTGTTCCCAACACCATGGCAAATATCTACCGCATCTTGTATCTCATCAATGGTGGCAATCCCTGTTGAGATAATCATCGGTTTACCTTTACGTGCGGTATACTCAATCAACGCATAATCGGTTATCTCAAATGAAGCAATTTTATATGCCGTAGGGTTCAACTGTTCTAAAAAATCGACCGCTGTGGTATCAAAAGGGCTTGAAAAAATATCAATGCCAATCTCTCGTGCATACGCAAACAACTCTTCGTGCCACTCCCAAGGTAAATAAGCCTCTTGATACAAATCATAAAGTTTTTTATCATCCCAAAGCGTTCCACCTTTAATAATAAAATCCTCTTTATCACAATCAAGCGTAATGGTATCAGCGGTATAAGTTTGGAGTTTAATCGCATTTGCCCCTATCTCTTTGGCTGCTTTGATGGTCTCTTTGGCTATTTCTATCTTGCCTCCATGATTGGCACTAAGCTCTGCAATAATAAATGTTCCATCTGTCGTAAAATCAAAGTTACCTATTTTCATTTTTTAGCTCCATTACAATAATATTCTCTCGTCTATCTGTCTCTTTAAAATCGAACTTTTTATAGAGTCTTATGGCTGATTCATTCTCTTTTAATACTTCGGATATTAGTGTCTCTACTTTTAGAACATAAAATCCATACGCAATAATTTCATGCATTAAAACTTTGCCCATACCTTTTAGCATGGGTTTGGCATAGAGTCCAATATCGGCACTTTGTGCTGTTATGTTTGTAAAATCTATCACTCCAATGGCTTCATTTTCATTTTTTACCAAAAAGTAGGCTCTATCTTTTCGTGAGGGCAACGAATCAATATAGTTTAAATGGTCACTCAAAGGTATAATCGCTTGTGTAAACATCCATTTTCTAACATCGTCATCATTACGCCAATTTAAAACCATCTCTTTTTCTTCAAGCGATAAGGCATGAAATGCACTAAGTGTGACCTTACTCATGACCATTTCTTTGATTATAAAACCATATAAACTCATGGAGTGTGGCAAACAACACTTCAGCATCAAATGTTTTTATTACAGGATACTCATTGGCTTCTAAAAAAACAACCATCTCTTTTTGATTGTCAGCCGTTTGTATGGGAATAAAAAGCAATTCCATAAAAGAGGCTTCATTGAGTATCACACTAGGAGTAAGTATGGCAATGTGACTCTGTGCCATTAAATTTGCCATCTGATTGGTGTCAATATGTAAAGTAATGTTGGTATGCTTTTTCACATACGTTTTTAACATTTCTAACTGAGCATTGGCATGGGTGGTCACCACATGAACACGAACATCTGAAAATTTTTCCAACACTTCCAATATCGGTAGCGTTAACCCTTGCGAATCACTTCCCCCCATCGCCACAAAAAGGGTGATGGGTTTACTCGGCAATGGTTTTTTATTGGCCTTGGCAATTTTAAACTCATCGCGTATTAAGGTATGTTCTTCCCCACATCGAAGTTCGCACGACGTAGGCACCAATCCCTCATACCGTGTTGCATCACCATAGATATTATGATTTAAAAGGATATCACAATGGTGTTTTTCATAGGTGTCATCCAAGACCATAATGGTAATATCCGTTTGCTCTTTTAGTGCTTTCTCAAACGCATAATCTATTCCATAATGGTCAATCACAATCATCTCAACTTGAAGTTCATTAACCATATTAACCAACTCTTCTAGCTCATTGGAAAGTAAATGTTTTACTTGATAGCCACTCTCTACTATTTTAGCATTTAGATTTCCCTCTAAATTTTGGGTAGCAAAAATAATTTCACTATCAGGATATTGCGTAGCCAACACCAAATCACGCATAATGTGACCTGTACCAATGCTAGAGGATGAGTCAGCACGAAAGAGGATTTTTTTATTTTTCATCTAAAACCTTTAAAGAAGCATATTTTAAAATTAAAGTCTCTAATTGATACCAAAGAATCCCTAAAAAAATAGAGAGAAAAAGCGTTGATACTGCATAGAGCATATCCATCTCGATTTTATAAAACTTTTCCACTAAAAAAACAAATAATTGAGCCAAAAAAATATGAAATGAACTTTTACTTACTGTCATTATCATTGTATGCATCACCGTTACATAAATCACTTTATTTTCTATTTTTTTATATATCTCTACCAATATCAAAGCCAAAATTACGGTGTAAAAAGCATACGGAAAATGTTGAAATGCCCATCCTACGGCACTGTTGTATGCACTATACGGCCAAATTGGATGATGCGTTATACTAAACATATACAACAATAAAGCCGACACACCACCTAATGCGATGAGTATCAAATTATTTTTTTCACCATTTATAGTATCATAAAAATAATAACCAAGAGCAATCAATAGCGTATATCGATGCACCGAAGAGGCATACATATATGAATCACTGACATCAATTGAATACGCAATTAATTCTCCAACAATACTAAAAAGGATAGAAGCCACTATGACGAAATATTTATTAAAATGTTTGACAAGATAATAAAAAATTGTAAAATAAACAATGGTTTCAATGTATAAAGTAATAAAATAACTTCCCATCCCACCCATAGGTAAAAAACCTACAAAAATATGCCAATTGATTACTGGATGAATATTAAAAATAAACATTGGTAAAAAAGAGAGTATATAGGCAACAAGTAATGGAATGATAAGTCTTATCATTCTACTGGACAAAATTTTACCAAGACCATGATTTTTTTCAATACTCAATCTAAAAGTAAACCCAAAAATCAACATAAATAGCGGAACCGCTTGCCATATATGATACGAGGCAAAAGAGTCGTATAAAATAGTTTTAGAGCCATTAAATGTTAAAATATGCAATATCACTACACTTACAATAGCAAAAGCTTTTATAAAATCTATTTCAGGATAATACTTTTTAATGGATTGA
>DYMW01000008.1:13519-24831 GCA_020721385.1 Sulfurovum sp.
AATAGCAAAAGCTTTTATAAAATCTATTTCAGGATAATACTTTTTAATGGATTGAGTTGAATTTTTCATCTAACTTCTTTTAAAACCTCATACATCACTTCAGCCCTTCTCCAATCTTCAACCGTATCAATGTCTTGTACCAAATGTCGGGGTAAAATAACAGGGATAGAGTCTTTACCAAACATAATCTCTTGACTCACACTGCCCAATTTTTTCCAATAAAATTGACCTGCATCTTGATAAGCCTCTTCTAAATCTTGACTTCGAGTCGTGTAATATTCAGGGGTAAACATCTCACATCGTCCATCACTATTTAATTTAAAAGTTCTTTGAATGGGAAACGGCATAGAAGTGCACGAAAAAGCATTCACCGCATCAGAATTTTTAAGTTGCTCAAATCCTGATATCAGATACTCTTTTTGAAGCAAAGGGGCGGTGGCGTAAAGGGTACAGACATAATCATAATTTTCACCCTGCTTTTTTAAAACATCGAGTGCATGGTCAATCACATCCCCTGTACCTGTAAAATCATCGGCAAGGACTTTGGGTCGCAAAAAGGGAACCTCGGCACCATAAGCTTTGGCAACCGTGGCAATCTCTTCATCATCGGTGGTGACCACAACTTTATCAAAAAGTTGTGATGCCAATGCCACTTCTATAGAATAGGCAATCAACGGTTTACCATGAAACATTTTAATGTTTTTTCGAGGTATCCGTTTACTTCCTCCTCTTGCAGGAATAATGGCAACCGCATTAGCCATTGATGACCTCAAAAAGTGATGCAATGACATACTCTTGCTCTTCATTTGATAAAGAGGCATACATTGGTAGTGAAAAACACTGCTCATAATAGTTGTCCATCACAGGTGTCTGTTCATTGCCATAACCCAAAGATTTGTAATAAGGCTGTTGGTTAATCGGAATATAATGAAGTTGCAAACCGATATTTTTGGCTCTCATCTGATTAAACAGATCCTCTTTAGAAATGTTTAATAAAGAGAAATCCACTTGCACCACATACAAATGGTATGACGATTTTCCATCATAAGTATAGAGTGGTTTAACAATGCTGTTTTCAAAAGCAGTATCATACCGTTTGGCTATCTCGATACGTCGGGCAATAAACCCATCAAGTTTTTGAAGTTGTGACAACCCTAACGCACACTGCATATCGGTAATACGGTAGTTAAATCCTAGTTCACGCATCTCATATTCCCACGGTTTCATCTCGGGTGTTTTTACCATACCATGTCCACGAAGCATAATCAGTTTTTCATACAACGCTTTAGAGTTGGTCGTAATCGCTCCCCCTTCTGCTGTGGTCAAATGTTTAACAGGGTGAAAAGAGAGAATTGACACATCAGAGTTGGTACATGAAGCCGACCCAATCTCACCCTCTTTGGCACCAATCGCATGCGCACAATCTTCTAATACAATAATATTATAGGTCTCTTTGAGATGTTTGAGTTTGCTCTGATTGACCATTCTACCTGAAAATGCCACGGCATAGATGGCTTTGATACTCGGGTCACTTTTGAGTGCTTCTTCACACAAATCAAGGTCAATATTGCCATCAATTGCAATGTCTATAAAAATAGGTTTGGCTCTTGCATACAAAATGGCATTCGAGGTGGCCAAAAAAGAGTTGGGTGTTGTAAGCACTTTATCACCCTCATTCAACAACGCAATAGAAGCCAAATGTAACGCAGCTGTACCATTGGCAACCACCACGGTGTAGTTGACCTTACAATAGTCACTTAAAGCCTCTTCAAACTCTTTTATTTTGGGACCCGTGGTAAGATAATCCGAATGGAGTGTTGCCACCACGGCATCAATATCATGTTGGTCGATACTCTGTTTACCATAAGGAATAAAATTCATTATAGATACTCTTTCGCCATTTCTAAAAGCTCTGCATGACTAATCCACTCGGTATTGTTACCTGAATTGTATTCAAATCCTTGTGCTACAGGTACCCCAACTTCACCAAGTCTATTGGTGGTAAAATCGGTAATGTGTGCAAACTGAATGGTTGGTTGAATCACAAAGTGGTCATGAAACTCCAAAGTAAGGTGAGAATCATCTGCAGGACACATAATCTCATGCAGTTTTTCACCAGGACGGATACCAATGATTTTATGTGGTAAATTAGGTGCCATTGCAAGTGCTAGTTCCGTCATGTACATTGAAGGAATTTTAGGAATAAAAATTTCACCCCCATACATTCGCTCAAAATCTTTGAGTACAAAATTAACCCCATCTTCTAAAGTAATTAAAAATCGTGTCATCTTCACATCGGTAATAGGAAGCTCGGTTGCTCCATTATCAATTAATTTTTTAAAGAAAGGAATCACCGATCCACGAGAACCTGTAACGTTTCCATAACGCACCACTGAAAAACGCGTTTTTCGACTTCCTACCATATTGTTGGCAGCCACAAAGAGTTTATCGGAAGCCAATTTGGTTGCCCCATAAAGGTTAATCGGATTGGCTGCTTTGTCGGTAGAGAGGGCAATTACTTTATCGACATTACACGCAATCGCGGCTTCAATAACATTTTGAGCTCCATCAATATTGGTTTTAATACACTCCATTGGATTGTATTCAGCCACAGGAACATGCTTAAGTGCTGCAGCATGAATAACAAAATCAACCCCATCCATTGCCTCTTTAAGTCTGGCTCCATCTCTTACATCACCAATGAAATAACGCATACAAGCGTCTGTAAACTCTTGTGCCATCTCATACTGTTTGAGTTCATCTCTACTGTAGATGATAATTTTATTTGGCTTGTATTTTGCAAGGATAATCTCGGTATATTTTTTTCCGAAACTTCCTGTTCCACCTGTGATGAGTATGTTTTTATTGTTGAACATTCATTGATTCCTTTTAACACAATATAGTCACAATTATATCCAAAAATAAATAAATCATTATACGTTGAATTTTTCATCCACCAAACGTTTCGCCAATGCCTTTGATCCCTTAAAATCAGCCTTTCCCGTGCCTAGTTTTGGTACTTCATCCACCTTAAAATAGTCACTTGGTACAAAGAGTGGATTCATTCCTAAAGCTTTAATCTCGTCTTTTAAAAGATTCAAATCTTTCTCTCCCTCCAAAAGTAAAATAACGCGTTCACCTTTCTTTTCATCAGGTATCGCAGTAATGGCTATTTGGTCATCTTCACCTAAGAGTTTTCCAATCTCATGCTCTACCAAACCAAGGCTTATCATCTCTCCTCCTATCTTTGCAAAACGGCTGTAACGGTCAACAATGGTTAAAAATCCATCTTCATCAACATGCCCTTTATCACCTGTAATGTACCAGCGTATGCCATCTATCTCTTTAATCACCGAAGCTGTTTTTTCGGTATCGCCCAAATACCCTTTCATCACTTGTGTTCCACCAATGAGTATCATTCCATCTTCACCCACTTTCAATGGTACAAAACTCTTTGGGTCAACAATCATAAAACTGCTTCCAGGAACGGCCAAACCTACCGTGCCAAACTTATTGCCCTCTTGCACCGCATAGGTATCGGGTAAAATGGCATCGTGAATATTGCAACTTGCCACAGGTGTGGTTTCGGTTGTTCCATACCCTTCCATAATGGTTTTTCCAAATCGTTCTTTAAAAAGTTCACGTACTTCTAGGGGTAATTTTTCAGCTCCTGCAACGACCATTCTTAGACTGTCAAACATCAAAGGATGGATTTTACGATTTCGTGCATAAAGTCTAAAAAAGGTAGCCGTTGCAAACAAAAACGTGGCATGATATTTACTCGACATTTTGGCAATGCCATAACCATCGGTTGGGTCAGGATGGCACACCACAGGAATCCCCTCTATCAATGGTAAAAGCGTTGAGACCGTTAATCCAAACGAGTGAAATATAGGAAGTGTTCCCAACATCACATCACGGTTATTGGCATTGAGTACCGTGGCAATCTGTTTAATATTTCCCATTAAATTTTGATGAGAAAGTTCAATTCCTTTAGGATTACCTTCACTTCCACTTGAAAAAAGTATTCCTGCGGTATCGGTTGTTTTAACCCCTTTAACATAGAGTTGACTCAACACACGTGTGGGTAAAAACTTGGCTTGTAAAAAAGTGAACAGTTGCAAAGCTTTACCCATTTTGGCTTTTAATGCTTCCAAATAAATCAACTCTACTCCCTCTAATGCTTCATCAAGGTCAAACCCTTTGGCTTTAAGTTTGGCAATAAATTGTGTCGAGGTAATTACTTGTTGAATATTGGCTATTTTAATCGCGTGTTTTAAACTCGCCGTACCACTAGAATAGTTCAGATTCACAATCGTTTTACCCAATGTCAAGGTTGCCATATTCGCAATGCTTCCGCCTGCAGAGGTTGGCACAATGAGTCCTACATTTTGCTCTTTGCCCAAAACGTTTTTAAAAGCACCCCGCATTAATAAAACTGCGGTAATAAACCGATACCCTGAAAGCTCAACGCCTGTAGAATCGGCAATACTTAATCCACTTTCTACCTGTTTTGCCTCTTTTATCCATGCTTTTGGCAAGGAAGGAAGACGTGTTGCATAAGATTGCCATGAGCCAATAGAGAGTTTAAAGACCGCATCTTTAACTTCACTAGCCGAACTTTTAATGGACATTGATTTTCCAAAACTCACCCCAATATCGTTCAATTTTCGTGATTGCATTTTGGTTGAAGCATGAGAAAATGTACTCTCCCAAAGCCCACGCAAATAAAAAGGAACAATCACCGCATTATAGACATCCCCCACCGCCAATTCAAACCCTTTTTGAAACTTACCCAAATGACCATTACGCGAAAGATGACCCTCAGGAAATAAAGCCACTGTCTCACCACGATTAAGGGCTTCCCCTACCAAAGAGAGGGCATTTTTACCTCCCCGTGTCGAAATAGGAATGGCTCCAAAAAATTGAAAGATGGGCTTTAAATACCACAACTCATAATAACTTCTATCAATCACAAAACGAATCTGTTTGGGGTAGGCTATCTGTAAAAATGCCCAATCTAAAAAAGAGACATGGTTCCCAAGTAATAATACTCCACGGCTCCCTTTGATGTTGTCTAACCCTTCGACTTCAATCTTGTACTTGAGTCCAAAGAGAAATCGTACCATAAACCGTACCATCGATTGAGGCAATTGTGTTACCGTATAAAAAAAACCCAACAGTGCCACCAGAAAAGCCACCAGAAAAAGCGTTGAACTCTCAAATCCAAAATACGCCACCATTGTGGTGAGAACCAAAAAGAAAAACATGGAGAGATACTGCATAAAATTGTTTCCTGCGAGTACTTTTCCCATCATTCTTTTGGGTGTTGCAAACTGTATAAGGGTATTGAGTGGCACAATAAAAAGCCCTGAAAAAACGCCATAGAAAAAGAACAAAATTCCCAATGCCGTTAACGATTCAAACAGAGGAATAAAAAAAAGTGAAAGGGTAATTCCCAATGCACCAATGGGAATGATTCCTGTTTCAATATAGTGCCGACTCAATCTGCTTACCAACAATGAACCCACCACAATTCCCACACCAGAAAGTGCCAACAATCCTTGGGCTACGACCGTGTTGTCAATGCCCATTTTGGTTTTAAGATGCTCTCCAAAAATTGCCACAACCAGTTGAGAAATGCCCCAAAAAATAGAGAGTCCAATAATCGACAACCAAACGGTTTGATTTTTATGAAGAATGCGCATGTTTCCACGTAAATAGGTCAAGTTGGCATATTTTTTAGGCTTAAATTGCATCCCCTTTTTAATCTCTACGGTTTTAATCAGCTGTAACGAGAGTAAAAATTCAACCACACTCGCTCCAATAAGGGCAAACCCTAATGGGTAAACATAGCGAAGTATCTCGCCTTTATCAACACTTTGATTGGCTAAGAGGGATTCAAAAAAAATCGAATAAATCACCGCTCCTGCCAAGATAGAGACAATGGTGACCGATTGCACCATGGCATTGGCAGAGGTTAACAGCTCATTACCTGCCATCTCTTTAATGAGTCCATATTTAGCAGGGCCATAAATGGCACTTTGGGCTGCAAGAACAAACGTTAACCCAAATGCCACCCAAAACCAACCCATGATATACGAACCCAAAATCAGTACCGTAATACCAACCGCCAATAAAGAAGCGACCCGTATAATCTGTACTTTGGGATATTTATCACTAAGAAACCCTGCAGGAGAGAAAAGAAAAATAAACGGCAACAAAATCAAACCATTCACAATCGCCGTCAAGATAATCAACTCTGTTCCTTCATAGGCTTTAAAAATGGTGTTTTGCAACACAATTTTATGTCCCAAATCGGTCATGGAGTTCAAGAAGACAATCAGAATATACGGAAGAAATCCTCCTATTTTAAAAAGTGCTTTTATCATTTTAAATCCATCTGTCTTTGATGCTCTTGCATGGTGTGCATGTTAAAGAGGTAAGGTTTTAGCGTTAAAATAACGTCAAACAGCAACTCATAATGTTCATTGTTTAAATCTTTATCATACTCCAACATCTCGGAACCCAAACGATACTCTAGCTGTGCCAACTCTTTGGCCGATTTGACATAAGCATCAAACAATTTTTCATTTAACCCCAATCTTTTAGCGCGTTTAAAAACCTCAACCAACTTTAACTCTTGGGTTGAAAAACCTTTTTCTTGCTTAAACAGTAACCCTCGTTGAACATACGCATCCAACTCTTTTTTGGTCAATTCACTCAACTCTAAAAAATCATCCGTGCTGTACCAGATGGCATCACTGTTGCCTGACATCATCTGTAATGAACGTAATATTATGGAGAAATCGTCTGAAAAATTAAACTTATTCTCCATAAATATCGCTTGTATTTGAGCAATAGAGTAGGAGAATTGATTTTGTAAATATTTGATAAATTTAATAATATTGATACACGACTCATCATAAAGGTGTAAATTGGGTTTTGGCTTTTGGGGTTGAGGCAATAGCCCCTCTTTAATATAAAAAAGAATGGTTGACTTACTTTCACCTGTCTCTTCCATAAGCTGTTTCATTTTTAATGGCATGGGTGACTCCTCTTGGTTAATCATGAAGGTATTATAGTCAAAAATTTGTCTTAGTGTCAAGTGATACCTTACACTTTTTGAATTCACCATGTAATTTGTTTTAATACGCATTTTGCTATAATCAACCCAATAAAATTAAAATTGGAACAACACATGAAAAAACTTCTACCTTTTCTCCTCTTCTGCTGTATTGGCACACACGCACAAGTTTTAGATGCCATTGCCATTGATGTTGATGGTGAACCGATTACTACCTTAGAGATTCAAGCGGTACAACAAAAAATGAACATGTCCAAACAGGCAGCTGTCGAAGCATTAATTCAAGACCGACTCGAAAAAGTTGCCCTAAGAGATGCTGGAATTACAATTGATGCACAAGAACTTAATGCCAAAATTCAAGAAATCGCTCAAGCCAAAGGATTAACCCAATCACAAATGCAAAACGTTCTTGCCCAAAAAGGGATGACATGGAAAAGCTATCAAGAACAACTCACCACCGAAATGAAAAAAGAACGTTTTTTCAAAGAGCATATTATGGCAACCATTACCCCACCAAGTGACAGTGAGCTTGAACTCTATTACAACACCCATAAAGAAGAGTTTGCTATGGCTCCGATTCAAATAAGTTTGGTTGCCTACACCGCTCAAACGGCTAATGGTCTTCAAAGAGCGATTGAAAATCCAACAGAAAATATGTCAGGCGTTCAACAAGAGAACATTCTAACCTCTACTGCTGAGATGAATCCTACCTTAGCTGACATTATTAAAAATACTGGTGTTGACCAGTTTACGCAGATTATCAAAACAGAAAAAGGATTCATCTCTTATTTGGTAAAGTCTAAAGGTGCACAAAAAGAACTTGGATTTGAAGCAGTAAAAAATTCTGTAGCCATGGGATGGATGCAAGAGCAACGGGTAAAAGCAGGTCAAGACTTTTTTAACAAACTAAAAAGTGATGCAAACATTCGTGTTATTCGCTTATAAAAAACTATACTCAAAGGTAAACTATGGGATTAAAAGCAGACAGTTGGATACGTGAGAAATCACTTAATGAAGCCATGATAACACCCTTTTGTGAATCACTCATCGGTGAAGGGGTGGTCTCTTATGGATTAAGCTCTTATGGTTATGATATTCGTGTAAGTGATGAGTTTAAAATTTTTACCAACATTAATGCTGAGGTTGTAGACCCTAAAAGATTTGATGAAAAAAATGTTGTAAACTTTAAAGGAGATGTCTGTATTGTTCCTCCCAACTCTTTTGCTTTGGCACGTACCATTGAGTATTTTAAAATGCCCGACAATACCTTGGCGATTTGTTTGGGTAAGAGTACCTATGCTCGTTGTGGAATTATTGTCAATGTTACCCCATTTGAACCAGGGTTTGAAGGGCATATTACCATTGAAATTTCAAACACCACACCCCTTCCTGCTAAGATTTATGCCAATGAAGGAATTGCCCAAGTACTCTTTTTAGAGGGTGATGAACAGTGTGAAACAACCTATAGAGATAGAAAAGGTAAATATCAAAACCAAACGGGCATCACTTTACCACGCATCTTAAAAGAAAGTTAAGGCTATTAGAATATAATAATTCGTAACAATTTTTTTTAAAAGGACAAAAAATGGGTTTTTTTGATTTTATATCAAATGCAGGTAAAAAGATACTTGGTAAAGGTGATGATTCAGCTGCCATCAAAGAAGAGATAGAGAGTAGTTTTGATGAACTGCCTGTTGATGGTCTTGTGGTGAATGTTGAGGGGGATACGGTAACCCTTGCTGGAATTGCACAAGATTATCCAACCAGAGAGAAAGCAATTTTAATTGCTGGAAACGTTGAAGGTATTGCAAAAGTCAATGCGGATCAATTGATTACGATGGAACAAATTTCAGAAGAGAGTGTCAAAGAGATTCCTGAAGAAATTTTTTATACCATTGAAAAAGGGGATACCCTTTGGGGCATTGCCACCAAATATTACGATGATGGAAGCTTGTATACCCACATTGTGGATGCCAATCTTGAAGTGATTAAAAATGCAGACCTTATCTACCCTGGTCAAACCATTAGAATTCCAGAAGTTTTAGCATAACGCTTATGAACGGTGGGGTAAAACCCACCCTCCAAAAAGTTATTAAGCATTTTTATCAAGTTGCACATCAATCGATAGTGCTTCAAAATCTCCATCAATCTCTTTGGTTATCTCAACTGCTCTTACACCAATGTACTTTTTAACCACTGCAATAATCTCTTCTTTCATCTCATCCATAAAAGGATAGGTATTGTTTCCGTCTCTATCTGACATAATGGCTATGGTTAATCTGTCTTTGGCAACCGTAGCACTCTGTTTTTTTTTAAAAAATCCAAACATCAATGAAATATCCCTGCTAATTTTTTAAAGAGACCCGTATCACTGCTCTCAATATCTTTCATGTCAATTTTTTGCCCACACAGACGACCTGCAATACGACTGTAGGCTTGACCCGCAATAGAATTTTTGTCCAAGATAACTGGTTTTCCTTGGTTAGAAGCATCAATAACGCCCCTGTCTTCAGGTACTTTTCCTAGCAATTTAATGTTTAAAATCTCTAAAATATCTTCACTCTTTAACATCTCACCACGCTGTACCATCTCAGCTACAATACGGTTAATAATCACATATTTGGCAACCTCTTTACCCTCTTTTACTTTTTGGGATTTGGAATCTAAAATACCAATGGCTCTGTCGGCATCACGAATCGATGAAACTTCAGGATTAACAATCACAATGGCTGCATCGGCAAACTCAATGGTGTGTTCAAATCCACTCTCAATTCCTGCAGGAGAGTCTAAAATAACAAAATCAAAATCTTGTTTGAGTTGGGCTATCAATTTTTCTACTTTATTCGAACGCAATACTGTTTTATCTTTACTTTGTGAAGCGGCTAAAAAATGAAGATTCGCATTCACTTTACTTTTAATAAGGGCTTGTTTGATACTTGCCTCTTCATCCATCACTTGCACCAAATCATACACAACACGGTTCTCTAAACCCAAAATCATATCAAGGTTTCGTTGACCAATATCAAAATCAACCACCACACATTTTTTACCATTTTGAGCAATGCCCAAACCCAAATTGGCAGTGGCTGTTGTTTTTCCTACACCACCTTTACCACTAATGACCGCTATTACGATGCCCAATTTATCTCCTTTTCCAATACAGGTGTTATAATAATTTCGCTGTTTTTTAATTCAACTCTGTTTAATCTGTTTTCTAAAAATTCATTTTCAACTTCAACACCATGAAACATAATGTGTGCTTTGGGTGACGCCGTTAACATCATAAAATTACCATAACAACGAATCGCCCCTTCCACCAGTTGAGTAATAATCAAATTTCCTGTCGTGGTAATCGTCGCACCACTGTTCACACGGTTGAGTAACAACAAATCACCCTCAATATTCAGTTCACGTCCACTACGAATCATTTGGTCTAAAACGGTTAAATTATTTTGTAATCTGTCCGAAAGTTTAGAGAGTTCAGACTCCATGATTTGCTGACTAATCACCGATTGAACCTGTTGCTCTTCCCATTCTTTTTCTAATGCTTTACGGGTGCGTCCCTTAGGAAGGTTAACGTTGTGGAGATAATTTAATGATTTTTGTTCCAGATAGGTTTTAATGGTTTGGCTTAATTCCCCTTGTATCACAATCAGATGGTCTTTGAACAAGGTATAATTGACATCAAAAAATGTCATAAACTTTGCTTCATCTTTGATACTGGTCTCATAAACTTTAATGGAATATTGATTACTTTGCAAAAAAACTCCCAATTGTTATTATTTATTAACAATAAAGATTTTATCTCTTTTTTGATTAATAAAGGATTTAAAGCTTCCAATAAAAGCGTGTTTTTAGAATTTTATAATAAATAAAACGCCATAATCTTACATGAAAAAAACTTTACTACTCTTACCTCTTTATTTTTTACTGATAGGGTGTTCTCTTAGCAACACACTTAGCTATGCAGGGAGAAATACTCCTGCCAAAATAGACATTACAATTTTAGATCAAACCATCCTGCACTATCAACCACTCAATGGTCTTCCCTTTTCAGAAATTTCTGATATGAGCTACGATGCACACAACCATACCCTTTATATGATTGGAGATAAAGGATATTTTCATACGTTTTCGGCAACTTTTGGTCAAAAAATTGAAACCCTAAAATACCTCTCTACGGTTCGTGTTCGTGAACAAAAAGGAGAATCAAGCCATGACATTG
>DYMW01000008.1:24931-27938 GCA_020721385.1 Sulfurovum sp.
CAAGCCATGACATTGAAGGATTAACCCATAACGACAAAGGAGCGTTACTTATCTCACTAGAAGGCACACCACGTATTGCCCATATCGATAATACAGGTCTTCTATCCAACAATTTTACCCTCACCCAAGCGTTAAGCAATAAAAAAAACTACAGCAGTGGCAATACCATGTTTGAAGCCCTTGCATGGCACCCAAAATATGGTGTTTTAACCGCAGGGGAATACCCTTTGTATCATCGAAAAAATACGGAACAGAGTATCTATGACCTCAATGAAAAAGTATGGAATTTTAAAGCTGCACCCCATACCAATAACGCCGTTACGGCCTTAGAAGTGATGGATGATGGCAATTTGCTTGTTTTAGAACGTGCCTATTCAGGGCTTAGTAATCCTTTTGTCATTACCCTAAGAAAAGTCTACCTTGATCAATGTGACAATAACAACAACTGCCAAAGCAAAGTTTTAGCCTCATTTAACAGTTATGATGGTTGGGGAGTAAACAACTACGAAGGATTAACCAAAGTAGGTAAAAATCGCTATTTAATGGTATCAGATAACAACAATGAACCTTTTTTACAAACCATACTCATCTATTTTGAGGTCAAAGAGTGATACCGCTTTTGCGTACCATGATAATGGTATCCTTGCTTGGTCTTATGAGCTACTTTGGATGGATTACCTACCAACATGCCAAACATTACGAAACCACCACAACACAAATTGCCAAAGCGTGTGATGCCAATGGATTGGCAAGTGAAAAGATAGATGCCCTCACTTCTATTATCTCGTTGGGGTTGATTGAAAATGAAAGCCAAATTGCCCTCAATAAACTCAAAACAACCCAAGCCCAAGAGAAAAAAGCCAGTCAAACCCATCTTTACTATTTCATGGGAACCTTGGCACTGATTTTACTGCTAACCTTTACCTGTACCCTTCGAGGTGGTGCCATGGTGCTTAGCTTTGCTACCTTTATTTCATTGCTCTATGGTCTTATTAACCCCATACTCATGGTCACCATTCATAAACAGGTCGAATATTTAGGCGATGTGATATTATCGTTTGAGTCCAAAGGCATTATCGGTTCCATTCACAAGCTTTTTGACAATGGTGAACTCGCCGTTGCCATCACCATTTTACTGTTTTCAGTGGTGTTGCCCCTACTCAAAAGTTTAACGCTCACCTTTACCCTACTCTTTCACACCCATCCATGGAGTCATCGTTTGGTAGCCTTTTTTAAACAGATAGGAAAATGGTCAATGATTGATGTTTTCGTGGTTGCCACGTTCTTGGTCTATCTTACAAGTAATGGTGGCGGTATCAGTCAAGCTGAAATTCAAGTAGGACTCTACTTCTTCTTAGCCTATGTCATTTTATCAATGATAACCGCGATACAGACGCAAAAGGTTTTGGAAAAAAAGGAAAAATTATGTTAAAAGCTTTACAAAATAAAAAATATTTAGATGATTTAACGGTTAGAATGGCACATCATAATACAGCACTTGAAGGCAATACACTATCACAAGATGAAACCGCCTCTATTATCCTCAATGGTATTATTCCAAAGGCTACAAGCGAAAGAGAATATTTTGAAGTTAAAAATTATAAAAACTTAATTCCCTTTATGCTAAACGCTATTGACAATAAACAAAAAATTGATAATGGGTTTATAAAAGAAATCCATACAATTGTTATGGATAATCTTATTTACAACAAGGGTGAGTTCAAAAAAACTCAAAATATGATTGTTGGTGCTACCTTTGATACGACAGAACCTTATCAAGTGCCTTATGTGTTAAAAGATTGGGCTGATAATTTAAACTATTGTCTTAATCACTCCAACAATAATGATGAAAAATTAGAGGTGATATTGTCTCATCATATTAGATTTGAAAAAATACATCCATTTTCTGATGGAAATGGCAGAGTAGGCAGAGCTTTAGTTTTCTATTCTTGCTTGGAGTATGATACTGTCCCTTTTATAATCACAAAAGATACCAAAGATAAATATATCCATTTTTTAAGACAAAATGACATGAAAGAGTTTGTTGATTTTGCAAAAGATTTACAACAAAGAGAAAATAAAATTATAAATCTTTTTAAAAACAACGAACCTAAAACACCATCTTCACATCACCATGCTCTTTAAAGGCTTTAAAGATTCTATCTCTCTCCTCTTTGGAGATAACCACACATCGTGCATTTAACGTATGAAAGGTTCCCCTACTCGATGTGTTTCCTGCTTTGGTGGTGTACGCTTTTTCTGCCATCACTTCAAAGATACACAGCTCCAACTTTACCTTATCGGTTCCTATAATCTTATATCCCCATTCACATGGATACTCTATTTCTGGTTTTTCACCACTATTCGCGTCTAAAATCACCGTTTTTCCCTCCTGATTTTTCTTCTAGTTGTACATTTCTAATCACCATACCTTTGTCGATGGCTTTGAGCATGTCGTAAATGGTTAACAACCCCACACTCACCCCTGTTAACGCTTCCATCTCTACACCTGTTTGCCCTTTGAGCTTGACACGTAACGTTAATTTAAACCCTGGTAGTTCAGGCAACTCTTCAATATCGGTTTTAATCGAACTGAGCATCAATGGGTGGCACATCGGAATCAGTGTACTCGTCTGTTTCGCCCCCTGAATAGCAGCAATCACCGCTGTTTGCAACACGGGACCTTTTTTTGCCATGTTGTTCACCACGGCATGATATGCCGCAGGAGTCACTTCAATAATGCCAGAAGCCACCGCAATACGTGTGGTATCCTCTTTATCCGAGACATCGACCATTTTAGGTTTGTTGTTTTCATCCAAATGAGTTAAATTCATTTTATGCCTTTTTACTTTTTTATAATTTTACATTTTATCAAAAAAGAGACCTATTTTGAATTAAATTTATAATTCTTAAAAAAATATAAAGTTTAATAACTTTAAACAAAAAATAATATTATTAAGTATTTTTTATATAAAAAACATTTTATTTCATAAAAAATCATTACAAT
>DYMW01000083.1 GCA_020721385.1 Sulfurovum sp.
GATGAGTTTAAGTTCATTGATGGTAGTTGGAAATTCGATGCGAATAAAATTAAAGGACAAATAGATGAACAACATACTTATATTAGAACTCATTGTAGGGATTATCGTAAGTTTTACCCTTTTGGGTATTTTTATATGGGCTGCCAAAGGTGGACAGTTTGAGGACAGCAAGAAGATGATGGATGGATTGCTTTTTGATTCACCAGAAGATTTACAGGATGCGGTTGAAAAAGAGAGAAAAATTAATAAATTAAAAGAGGATAAAATGAAGCAAAAAGAGAATAATAAGTAAGAAAATTATCTATGGATAAGTATTGTTATTTGTTAATCAAACCAAAGTAAACAGATTTGTTACATAACTACAATTTATTATTCATTTAAGTAAATATTAATTCCAAAAATTATATCATTTATACTGTATAGTCACATTTTGTCACTATTCTATCAAAATTTTAAGAGGAGGTATTGATGCAAAGCAATGCACAACTTGAGTATGATTACTCAATAGTAAAAGCGTTTACTTTTGCGACAATTTTGTTTGGTATCATCGGTATGCTAGTAGGTGTAATTTTATCCTTTCAACTTGCATTTCCAGAGCTAAATAATTTGGCAGGGGAATACGGTACATTTGGAAGGCTTAGACCATTACACACTAATGGCGTAGCATTTGGTTTTACCCTTAGTGGTATTTTTGCAACATGGTACTATGTTGGACAGAGAACATTAAAAATGTCTCTTAACGAGTCTAAATTTTTAATGACAGTAGCGAAATTACATTTCGGTCTTTATTTTATTACAATACTTTTAGCAGTAGTAACATTTCTTATGGGGTTTACAACTTCTAAAGAGTATGCTGAATTAGAGTGGCCACTTGACTTATTGGTTGTTGTGTGGTGGGTATTATGGGGTGTAGCAATGTTCGGTATGATTGGTATGAGACGTGAGAGAACCATTTACGTTGCTATTTGGTATTATATGTCATCATTCTTAGCCATTGCAATGCTTTATTTGTTTAATAATATGGAAGTTCCAACATTCTTATGGTCTGGTGATGCACCGAGTTCACTAATGCACTCTGTTTCAATGTATGCTGGTAGCAATGATGCATCGGTACAATGGTGGTATGGACACAATGCGGTTGCATTCGTATTTACAGCCCCAATTATTGGTATGATTTATTATTTCCTTCCAAAAGAGTCTGGACAAAACATATTCTCATATAAATTGTCATTACTTTCATTTTGGGGTTTAATGTTTGTTTATCTTTGGGCTGGTGGTCACCACTTGCTTTATTCAACGGTTCCAGATTGGATGCAAACCATGGGTTCTACTATGTCAGTTGTACTTATTTTACCATCATGGGGTTCAGCGATTAACATGCTTCTTACAATGAAGGGTGAGTGGCAACAGCTACAAACTTCTCCATTAATTAAGTTTATGATTCTTGCTTCAACATTCTATATGTTAAGTACCATCGAAGGTCCTATTCAAGCGATTAAATCAGTTAATGCAATTGCACACTTTACAGATTGGATTCCTGGACACGTTCACGATGGTGTACTTGGTTGGGTTGGATTTATGACAATGGCTTCACTATTCCACATGGCACCAAGAATGTTTAAACGAGAAATTTATTCTAAAAGTTTAATGGAGACACAATTCTGGCTTCAAACAGTTGGTATTGTATTTTATTTTACATCTATGTGGATTGCAGGTATTACTCAAGGTATGATGTGGAGAGCGTATGATGAATATGGTTCATTACTCTACTCATTCATTGATACGGTTGAAGTACTTCACCCTTATTATACCATTAGAGCTGTTGGTGGATTATTCTACTTGGTTGGATTCTTTATATTTGCTTATAACATTTACAAAACTGCAACAGCAGGTAGAGTGCTTGATAAAGAGCCAGCAAATGCATCGCCGATGGCGTCATAAAGAAGGAGGTAAATTATGTTTCATTGGTTAGAACAAAAACCGTTTTTCTTTGCGGTAGTATTATTTTTGACAGTTGCGTTTGCAGGATTTGTTACGATAGTGCCTGATTTTGCTAAACAGTCACAACCGACAGTTGGTACAAAACCTTATACAGTATTAGAATTAGCAGGGCGACAAGTTTATATTAAAGATTCTTGTAATGCCTGTCACTCACAGTTAATTAGACCATTTAAATCTGAAACAGACAGATATGGTATGTATTCACTTTCAGGTGAGTATGCTTATGACAGACCATTCCTTTGGGGTTCTAAAAGAGCAGGTCCAGACTTGATGAGAGTCGGTAACTATAGAACAACAGATTGGCATGAAAATCACATGATGAATCCATCTGATGTTGTACCTGGTACAGTTATGCCTAAGTATCCACATCAGTTTACCAATATGGCAGATTTAGCAACAGCGTATGCGAATGCAAACACACAAAAAGAACTTTTTGGTGTTCCTTATGACACTGATGGTATGCCAAAACTTGGTTCTTGGGCAGAAGCAGAAGCACAAGCTAAAGAAGATGCAAAACTTATTGCGTCTGATATGAAAAATCAATCTGTAAAAGATGCTGTAGCTAACGGACAAGTTCCTGAGATAGTAGCGTTAATCGCATACTTAAATTCTTTAAAATAAGAGGTAAAATATGGATCAAGAGACACTGTTGACGATACAAGGTTATGGTAAATTTTTTCTTATTCTTTTTGTTTTTATTGTTTTCTATAGCTATGCATATTCTATCTATAAAAGACAGAAAACAGGTGAAAGAGATTTTGAAAAATATTCTAATCTAGTACATGATGATTTTCTTGATTCATGTCCTCTTGAAAAAAGAGACAATTCAATAGAAAAAAACGACTAGGAGGAAATACAATATGAAAAAAATGGTCATAGGTGGTATTATTCTTATCGTTGCTTTGATGGCAGGAACTTACTTCGTAGCAGGTGATGCTTTCCAAAGTGATGATTATATTAATACATTAACAATGATTGGTGCATTGGCAATTATTGCCATTACCATATTTACGGTACTTAAATATGTTAATCAGATTAAAAATGATACAGCAAGTGGTGAACTTGTAGATGAAAATTGGGATGGAATTGGTGAATATACCAACGCTATTCCTTCAGGATGGGGAATTATCTTCATCGGTACAATTATTTGGATGTTTTGGTACTTTTTTGTGGGTTACCCTACCAATCAATTTTCACAAATTGGTCAATACAATGAAGAAGTACTTGAAAACAATGCTAAGTTTAAATCAGTATGGGAAAACCCAACCGATGAAACACTTAAAGCAATGGGTGAGTCTGTATTCTTAGTACAGTGTGCCCCTTGTCATGGTGTTGATGCTGAAGGTATTAATGGTAAAGCTCAAAACTTAACACATAGAATGAGCAAAGAACAAGTTTTATCTGTCATTCAAAATGGTCAACAAAAACTTGGTTATCCAATGGGTGCAATGCCTCCAATGATGGCTCAAGGTGCAGATGCTGAAGCCATTGCTACTTATATTGCTGGTGGCATGAAAGGTGAAGCTCCTGTTGCATTTGCAGCGTGTGCTTCATGCCATGGTGCAGATGGTAAAGGCATGAATGGTATGTCACCAAATATTGCAGAATATGATGAGAAACTTGTTACTAAAGTACTTGAGCATGGTAAAAAAGGTGTTATTGGTACAATGCCAAGCTTTAAAGGTCGTTTGAATCCGACTCAAGAAAAAGCAGTAGCATCATTCCTTACTTCAATTAAAGCAGGAGAATAAGATGGCTGGAAATACACAAATTAATCCAAAAACAGAAGGAGGGCTTTTTAGTTTTCTTCATGGTCTTACAGGTTATGCTGTAGCAGTTGTGCTTCTTCTAAGTATACTTGGAGCTTTAACATATTTTGCTATAGTTGTACAACAAAGAGAATCAACCAACTTTTATTCAATTAATCAAGATTTAAATGGCTTGAAAATGAATAGTCCAGAGAACCACAAAATGTGGACAAATGAAAAGGATAAATAATGGATAAAGTTATTGGAATTTTACTGGCTATTTCAGCAGTAGTAACTGTTATGCTTTCTTTCTTTGATTCAACTAGAGTTTTTATTGGTTAAATGAAAAGTTTCTTTCAAAAAATAGGAGTGCTTATGGCACTCCTTTTAACCCTTCCAACTTTTAGTATGTCTGATGATACAAACACAAGTGTTCCTATATTAAAATTAATTGATAGTCAATTTATTTTAGAAGGTAAAAACAATCTTGATCCAAGAAGTATTGAAAAAATTGATGCAATGGGAAGTGAACTTTTTGTAAAAACTGGCATCTCTGTTTATATTTATGCAACTGAACGTTATCGAAATATCAAGTTTGATGATACTAGAAGCAAAATGGCATTTATAAAAAGTTTTGAAAACAACATAACTAAAAATTTAAAAGATCCGTTTGTTCTCTTAAGCGTATCGGTTGAAGATACCCATATTAATCTTATTTACAGTGAATCATTGAATACGGTATTGGATAAAAATGATATTCTTGATTATTATATTATTCCTGTTTTGGCTTCTAAAGATAAAAATTCGGTTTATGCAAAGATGTCAGCAGGTTTACTCAATGGTTATGCGGAGATTGTTGATGCGATTGCTGAAAATAAAAAAATAGAACTTCAATCAAGTATCGGGAGTGGGGGTACAACCTTTTCTGCGATATGGAGAGTCATTATGTACTTTATTATCGTTTCGGGACTGTTGGCATACACATACGCCGTTTTAAAAGCAAGGAAAAAATAGTATGAAGATTCAAAAATACCATTATTGGTTACTTTTCTTTTTTGTAATTTTTGGCTTTACCTTTTCTATGATTATTTGGACGATAAAAAGTGCTGTAAATACACCTGTTTATGAAGATAAAAGTTTTTTTAGTACTTATCATGATGTAGATGATAATTTCAATAAGATTATGTTTTCAACCAGTAAGATAAAAGAGAAGTACGATGTAAAAATAACCATTAATGACAAAACCATTGGGTTAGAGACAAAAGATGCTTTTTTAGGTCAACGTTCTTTAGAAAAAATGAGTAAAAACCAAGAGATGCTTCTTCTTGGTGAGAATAGCATTGTTATTGACATTATAAATAAGACAACCAATAGTACGGTTTCCGATGCCAATATTAGTTTTCAAATTACCCGAGCCATTGATGATATGCATGACATTAATTTAAATGATTTTAAATTTGAGAATAATGCCTACATATCTAAAGCAAACATTGATGTATTAGGGAATTGGAACATTTTTGGAAAAGTTATTGTTGGTGAAGATACAGGTTATCTCTACATTAAAACAAGTACCAAGAAGTAAGAGATTTTTATCTTACTTCTCTTTTTTATGTGATTAAATTTTCTCTCCGTTAATATAGAGTGCATTCACAGTATGAACATGTAAAATGGTTTGTAATGCAATGCTCTTTAGTGATGAAGGTGTATCGGGTAATGTTACTAATGCAAAATCAGCTTCTCTGTCAACTTCTATCTTTCCAGAATTTAAAGCAAATATTTCAGCAGGTTTATTCGTAATTCCTTCTATCAATAGTGTTGATAATGCTTCTAGTGGTTCTAAATGGTGTAGCATGAGTGCGGCTCGAAGTTCATCAAAAATATTGAGAGAGTTGTTGGAACTTAATCCATCTGTAGCAATACTAAAAGGTATATTGAGTTTAATTAATTCTTCAATTGCAAGTCGTCCACAACCCAAAAAACGATTAGAACGAGGGCAATGTGCAATAGAATGACCTTTGTTTGCTAAATAGGTTAACTCCTCTTGGGTTGCTTGAACAGCATGGATAAAGTGTGTTGGAACATCATCAAAACTTTTCATAAATTCATCAATATTGGTTACCGATTTAGAGGTGGAGAAAAATTTTTGAAAGAAAGCTAAAAAATCACCTGACTCATTCTCTAGCCATTCACGTTCAGCTTGTGACTCTAAAAAATGGGCTGAAATAGGAAGTTTTTCATTTTTAGCAATTTCAACAGCATGTTTAAGCACAATAGGGTGAACAGCATAAGGTGAATGAATGGCAATGGCAGGAATAATACCATTACCACACTGTTTAGAAGCATCTAAACGTTCTAAAAAATTGCCATACAACATATCTACAGTAGAAGCATTTGAGCCGATTAACTCATTAAAAAATATCACTTTTTGAGGTGTTTTTTCACACACTTCCAATTCTGTTCCAAAACTAGAAATAGCTCCAAAGGTCGTAATTCCTGAAGCCATCATACTTTCACACGCTTGTGTCATCATGTTGTTGTCACATTTAGCAACCAAATCTTCACGATTTTCAATAACCGAATCCAACCATGGCATAAATGCACCATATTGTAGGGTAGTTTTATTGGCAGAAAACTCTAAATGTACATGGGTGTTAATAAATCCTGGATAGAGTACCGAGTTTTTTTGACCTTGAACAACTTGGGCATGAGGATAAAGTATTTTTAGGTTTTCTAAAGTATCAATGGCTTGAATATGCTCATTAAAGGCTACAGCAACATTTTCTTTGAATGTTTTATTCATATAGATATAGTTTGGGTTTAAAATGGTCATAGGTTTCTCCT
>DYMW01000084.1 GCA_020721385.1 Sulfurovum sp.
TGCAATGCATTCATTAGTTTTGTTTAGGTTGTATGTATTATTTAAAATATTTTTTGCTATAATTCGCTCCTAAAAATTTGTTGTCTCATGAAGACATGTTGCAACAGCCCTCTATATTTAGAGGAAGAGCCACTGTGCTAAAGTAGGTTAGTTGCCTATATATCCCCCATTTAAAAGGTTTTACAATGAAAAAAGAGATACACCCAGATTATAAAGTGTGTGCAGTAACATGTGCATGTGGAAACACATTTGAAGTTAAATCAGATAAAGCAGAAATGACAATCGATATTTGTAATGAGTGTCACCCATTCTTTACAGGTTCAGAAAAAGTTGTTGATACTGCAGGAAGAATTGATAAATTTAAGAAAAAATACAACCTCTAATTGGTTGTATAAAACCCCTCCTACTAAAGGCAAAGCTTTAGTAAGAGGAATTGAAATTGAACTTTGCTTAAGTTCAAGGAGAACCTTTTCATGTTAACATTTATTCCCACCCCTATTGGAAACCCCCAAGATATTACCATTCGTGCTTTAAAACAATTTGAAGAAGCCACACTGTTTTTATGTGAAGATACCCGTGAAACCAAACGACTGTTACGCATTTTAGAAGAGCGTTTTGATTTTAGTTATCCTGAGGTTGAATTTTTATCTTTTCATGAACACAATGGAGCCGAACGTTTGGAACAAATTGCCCCACGCTTAAGTGCTGAAAATGTGGTTTATGTGAGTGATGCAGGAATGCCTGTTATCTCTGATCCAGGGCAGATACTGGTTGAGTATTGTCAAGAACACGGTGTAGAATATGATGTACTTCCTGGAGCATCAGCCGTAACGACAGCGTACGCGGCGAGTGGTTTTAAAGAGGGAAAGTTTCTCTTTTTTGGGTTTTTACCCCACAAAGGAAGCGAACGGAGTTCAGAGCTTATTCGGGCAATGAATGGTTTGGATAATGTGGTGTTGTATGAAGCCCCTCACCGAATAGAGAAGCTGATTGAAGAGATAGCCCACATTGATGGAGAACGAGAAGTTTTTTTTGCGAAAGAGTTGAGTAAAAAGTTTCAACGTTATTACAAAGGAACTGCCAAAGAGATTTTGGAGAAGTTTGAAACCATTAACCAAAAAGGGGAATGGGTTGTGGTAATTGGTGCCAAAAAAGAGGAAGCCAAAGCGTTGTATGTTGATGATATTTTAGCCTTTGATTTACAGCCTAAAGTCAAAGCCAAACTTTTATCAAAGATAAGCAATAAGAGTGTTAAAGAGTGGTATGAAGAGCTAATATCTTAATTTAATTACGTTAAAGATACAGCAAAAAGAGGGTAAAATCTTTTTTATGATTATTTATGGAAAACAAGTCTGTTTACATGCGTTGCAAGAGCATGAATCAGCCATTAAAACAGTATACATTGCAAAAAAAGGGATTTTATCTCACAAGCTTTTTGATGCGTATCACCCACGCATTAAATTTTTAGAAGAGAAGTGGGCTCAAAGCATGAGCAAGGGAGGGAATCATCAAGGCATTTTGGTTGAGATGGAGCCTTTTAAAGAGAGTGATTTAACCACCTTAAAAAAAGAAAATTTTATCGTGGTACTCGATGGGTTAACCGATACAGGAAATATTGGGGCAATTGTTCGTTCGGCGTATGCCTTAGGAGCAGATGGAATTATAGCAACAGGGGTTAAGACATTGAATTTCTCTGCCATTGTTCGTACCAGTTCGGGTGCATTGCTCAATATGCCGTTTATGATTATGCCCAATATCTTAGATGTCTTAAATGAGCTAAAACAAGTAAACTTTACCATTTATGGGGCTGAAATGAATGGAGTAGCCTTAGAGTCATCTCAATTTAATGAGAAAAGGGTATTGGTTTTAGGCTCTGAAGGAGAGGGAATTTCAAAACGTGCCAAATCAAAAATAGATGAGATGATTTCTATTGAGATGAAACATGAGTTTGATTCGTTAAATGTAAGTGCAGCAGCAGCAATATTAATACATAGGATGAAATATGCAATTAAATGAGATTATAGACAAAGAGGGAATTGATAAAGTTAGTAGTAAAACCAATATATCGGTCGTTGGTTTACAACAATTGGTAGATGAAAAATTTGAAAAATTGGGTCGAGTTAAATCGTTGGGGTTTTTGCTCATTTTGGAGAGAGAATACAATGCCAATGTCGATGAGCTTCGTCAAAAAGTAAAAGCCTATTTTGAAGAACATCAGCCTGTTAATGAAAAGGTACTGGTTATTTCACAAGATGTGTATAGAAAAAATGATGTTCCTGTTTTTAAAATATTTGTTTTATTGGCACTGTTTTCTGGAGGATGGTATTTCTATAGTGAAGGTAAATTGGATGGTTTGGTTCAACAAATAGAGAGTCAACAAAATTTTTTTGATGACAATAAAGCCTTAGACAGCAATACTAGTGATGAAAATGCCAATAAAATAACTGTTGAAAATGATACAGAAGAGTCATCGGTAAGTATCGAGAATGTGGTTATGGAAGGTGAAGGTGATGAAGAGGAGAACGATGGGGATAATGGTGTTGAAAAAAATGGTAGTGTGGCAGTTAAATCTGAAGAAAATGTAACAAAATTAGAGTTACCCAATAGCACCATTACTATCCATTCAGTCGACAGTAATGGGTTGGCAACAGCAGACGTTGCGAGTGTTGTTAATCCTACAGATATAAACAGTAGCAGTGAGTCTAATGCTTCAGCGACCATTGAAACGGTGAGTATTAATCCAACCCGAGGAATGTTGTGGTTTGGATTCATTAATATAGATACAAAAAAGCATCATGAATTTATGAGTAGAACTTCTAAGCCATTTGATATTAAAGGTGGTCAGTGGTTATTGGTAACAGGGCATGGTTATGTGGATATTGTGAGCGAAGCAAAAACAGTAGAGCTTGCAGATAATAAAAAACACTTTTTTTATATTGATAACAAAGAGATTAAAGAAGTGAGTAGAGAAGAGTTTAGATCAATGAATGGAAATAAAGGCTGGTAATATCAACCAGTCAAACAATATTTTGGCAATATGTAAGTGGAATTGGAAAGAAAAAAAGTTTCTTTCCAATAAAATAATAGATTATAAAAACTAAGAAGAGGATAGATAATTAATGTTTGATGAGATTCAATTTGAAAAGATAAATAGATTGCCAAAATATATTTTTGCTGAAATAAATGATTTAAAAATGTCAGCAAGACGAAATGGTGAAGATATTATAGATTTTTCTATGGGAAACCCTGATGGTAGAACACCTCAGCCGATTATTGATAAGTTATGTGAAACAGCTCAACGTGATAAAACACATGGATACAGTGCGAGTAAAGGGATTTATAAATTAAGACTTGCGATGGTAAATTGGTACAAACGAAAATACAATGTTGAGCTTGACCCCAATACCGAAGTAGTAGCTACAATGGGAAGTAAAGAGGGATATGTTCACTTGGTTCAAGCCATCTCGAACCCAGGTGATGTAGCCATTGTTCCTGACCCAACCTATCCGATTCATTCACAAGCATTTATTTTGGCAGGTGCGAATGTTGAGAAAATGGAGTTGAAGTTTAATGAAGAGACTTTTGAAGTAGATGAAGATCAATTTATTGCGGATGTTAAAGAGGCCGTTGACAATTCTCTTCCTCGTGCAAAATTTTTGGTATTGAATTTTCCTCATAATCCAACAACGGCAACCGTAACACCTGAGTTTTATAAGCGTATTGTGGCATTGGCAAAACAAGAGCGATTTTATATTATTTCTGATATTGCTTATGCAGACATTACTTTTGATGGGTATACAACCCCTTCTATTTTAGAGGTTGAAGGTGCTAAAGAGGTGGCTGTTGAAGCTTATACGCTTTCAAAATCGTACAACATGGCAGGATGGAGAGTTGGTTTTATTGTGGGGAATAAAAAACTGATTGGTGCATTACAAAGCATTAAGTCTTGGTTGGATTATGGTATGTTTACCCCCATTCAAGTTGCCGCAACAGTAGCACTTGATGAGCATGGATATGTTCCTGATGAGCAGATAGTTCCATTGTATGAAAAACGTCGCAATGTGATGTTGGAGGCTTTTGCACAAGCTGGTTGGAAAATGGGTAGACCCAATGCCTCAATGTTTATTTGGGGTAAAATTCCTGAAATTTGTAGAGAGATGGGAAGTTTAGAGTTTTCTAAAAGATTACTGGTCGAAGCAGGTGTGGCGGTGAGTCCAGGGATTGGGTTTGGTAAATATGGTGACCAATATGTTCGTATTGCCTTGATTGAAAATGAGAACAGAATACGACAAGCGGCCAGAAACATTAAGAAATTTTTGAAAACAGTAGAAGCAGAAAAAACAAAGGTGTAATAATGGTAAAAATAGGAATACTTGGTGTAGGAACAGTAGGGGCAAGTGTTGCTAATATTTTAGAGATGAATGCCGATATTTTAGAAGCACGGTCTGGTAAAAAGATTGTTGTTAAACATGGTGTGGTTAAAAATATGTCTCAAGATAGAGGGGTGAATATACCCCTTTCTGATAATCCTATGAATGTTCTTGATGACCCTGAAATAGACATTGTTGTAGAGCTTATCGGGGGCGTTGAAGAGCCTTATGCTTTGATTAAAAAAGCGTTAGAAAATGGTAAAGCAGTTGTAACCGCGAACAAAGCACTTTTGGCATATCATCGCTATGAACTTCAAGAGATTGCAGGGGATATTCCGCTTATGTATGAAGCCAGTACGGCGGGAGGTATTCCGATTATTGGAGCCTTACGCAATGGTTTAACTGCCAATCATATTGTATCGATTCAAGGCATTATGAACGGTACCACCAATTATATGTTAACCAAAATGATTAACGAAGGTGCAAATTATGATGAGGTTCTAAAAGAGGCACAAGATTTAGGCTATGCTGAAGCCGATCCAACGTTTGATGTGGGTGGTTTTGATACGTCACACAAACTGCTGATTCTTGCTAGTATTGCTTATGGGCTTGATGCCAAACCTGAAGATATTTTGATTGAAGGTATCCAAAACATTACGCAAACCGATGTAAGTTTTGCCAAAGAGTTTGGATATGAGATTAAATTACTGGGTATTGCTAAAAAAGCAGAAGAGGGCGTAGAGCTTAGAGTTCATCCAACCATGATTTGTAAAAGCAGTATGATTGCAAAAGTAGATGGTGTAATGAATGCGGTCTCTGTGGTGGGTGATGTGGTGGGTGAAACCATGTATTATGGTCCGGGTGCAGGTGGTAATGCAACAGCATCGGCAGTAATTGCCGATATTGTAGACATTGTTCGTGGAAATCAAGGACCAATGCTTGGGTATAAAAAAAGCTTAGAGAGTGGTTTAGAACTGCTTCCTGCTGATGAGATAGTGACTCATTATTATCTAAGAATGGAAGTCAATGACAAATCAGGTGTATTGGCAAGAATTACCAATGAGTTAGAAAAATTTGACATCTCTATAGAGTCCATGTTGCAAAAACCACACAGCAATGATAACCGTGTAAAACTCTTATTCACTACCCACGCATGTCAAGAAGCCAAGATTCAAGAAGCCATGATTGTTCTGAAAAAACTTGAGTGTGTACATGGTGAAATTGCGATGATTAGGATTGAGAAGTAGAGAAAGTAATTATAACGATTATTCATATAGGGTATCGAAAAGACATTTATTAGAATTTAAATATAAAAATTTATGAGTAGGAGAATAATATGGCAAAAGACCACTACTTCGACATCACAGCAAAGCTGGACATGATGGAGATGAAAAATGCAGTTATTATGGCAGAGAAAGAAGTTAAGACACGTTTTGATTTTAAAGGTATAAAAGCAGAGATAAATCTAAATGAATCGGCTAAGACACTGAGTTTAAGTTCTTCGAGTGAAGATAAGGTTGATGCGTTAAAAGACATACTTATTTCAAAATTGATTAAACGAAATATTGCGGGAAAATCACTAGAAGAGGTGAAAACCGAGGGAATTAGTGGTGGGAACACCAAGATTATTTATCGTATTGTGGATACGATTGATAAAGATGAAGCCAAAGAGATAGTTAAAGCGATAAAGGCTATGAAAATTAAAGTTACTCCTGCTATTCAGGGTGATGAGGTTCGTGTAACGGGTAAGAAGATAGATGATTTACAAGCAGTTATGTCTGAGGTGAAAAAGCTTGATTTAAAAGCTCCTCTTGTTTTTGGGAACTTCAAGTAGGGTGCGTTTTAACGCACCACTTTTTTAGATAGAAACTGTTATGAACAGTGACCACCACCACAACATCCA
>DYMW01000085.1 GCA_020721385.1 Sulfurovum sp.
AATGTTACCAAATTGTATCCATTGTGTTTCCTTATTGTTACCACTTCACATTATTATAGAATATTAAATTTTTACATTGGAGTATAAATGTTTAGAAAATACAAAAGAGTAATGCTGTCAACAGTTGCTTGTGGAGTGTTGGCAACCTCTTCACTCTATGCCCAAAATGACAACATTGTAAACTCAATTATGAAACTTAGAGCAGATGTAGAAGCACTCTATACTCAAATTGATGACAACAAAGACATCTATAAAGCAGAGATGAAATCGTATACCATGCAAAGTGCCGATAGTGAAGCACAAATTAACCGTCAAGAGACAGCCATTAAATTGGCTGATGCGGAATTGAGTACATTACAAAGCAAACTTGCAGAACTTTCAACCAAAAACGAAAGTATCAAACCCCTTTTGTTAGGAGCGATAGACGCACTTAGAACCACCATTAAAAATGGAATACCCTTTAAAGTAGATGCCCGTTTGGCAGAACTTCAAACGCTACAAACCAATCTTATTGATGACGTAATTACCGAAGAGAAAGCCCTTTCACTCATTTGGGCAAGTTACGATGATACGATTCGTCTAACCAAAGAGATTGGTCTGTTTAAACAAGAGATTACCCTAAATGGTGAGCCTAAATTGGCAAAAATAGCCAAAATTGGTTCAGTAATGATGTACTTTGCAACGCCTGACAATCAAGTAGGTTATGTGACTAAAGAGGGCAATGGTTATACCTACAACGTAGTCACCGATGATGAAAATAAAGCAAAAATAGTTGCCCTATTTGATGCACTACAAAAACAGATTCGTACAGGGTACTTTTCCCTTCCAAATGCTTTAGTTTTAACGGAGAGTAAATAATGAGAAAATTCTATACAGCACTAATAGCCCTATTCCTAACAACCACTGCCATTCATGCCGATGAATTGAGCAATGCATATAACAAAGAGTACACCTTTTTAAAAGCACAAAAAGCAGAGCTTCAAAGCCGTTTGGGAAAAGAGAAATCTCAACAACAAAACGATTTGGACAAAGCCAAAGCCAAAGGTCAAAATCTTCAAGACAAATATTTAGAACTTAGTGAAGCACTCAAAGAGAAACAAGCCAAAGCAGACAAACTGTCGGAAAAAATTTCTGACAAAAAAGGAAACTCTGAAATTACAGGTTCGGTAGTCATTCAAGCCAAAATGACCCTTGATGAGTATGGCATTGCTTTTGATGAAAGCAACCAAACCACCAATGCACAAAAGATGGAAAAAGCATTTAATGATGCCATTACCCTCTACAACAAACTCTCTTCTATTCATACAGAAAAAGGTAAATTCTATCTTCCTGATGGCTCAATTGCCGAAGGTGATATTGTTAAAGTAGGAAACATCGCATCGTATGGTATTTCTCAAAAAGCAACAGGAGCGTTGGCACCTGCTGGTAATGGTGAGTTAAAACTTTGGAATGCTGTTGGTTCATCCGATGATGCCAAAGCACTTTTTGGTGGTGAGATGACCAAAGATTTAGATCTGTTTATTTATGAAAACCTTGACAAAGAGGTTGAGTATATCAAAGAGAAAACCATGGATGACACTTTAAAAGCAGGTGGTGTTATTGGATACATCACTTTAGTGTTGGGTGCGTTTGGTCTTCTGTTGCTGGTTATTCGACTCTTTATTCTTTTAAGTGCAGGTTCAAGTGTGAATAAAATCTCTAGTATTGTGGTATACAAAGTGGAAAATGGTGAAGGCAATCAAGCCTTAGATGCCATCAAAAACTTTAAAGGCTCAACCGCTAGAGTTATTAAAGCCACGCTCAGAAACATCAATAGAGAACGTGAACATATCGAAGACATTATTATGGAAAATATCCTTAATGAACAGAGTAGAATTGACCGATTTGGTAGCTTTGTGATGGTCATTGCAGCGGTAGCTCCACTGCTTGGACTTTTGGGGACCGTAACGGGGATGATTGCAACGTTTGACATTATTACCGAACAAGGTACAGGTGATCCTAAACTGCTTTCTGGGGGTATTTCAGAAGCCTTGGTCACCACCATGATTGGTTTGGTTGTGGCAATTCCACTTCTGTTATTAGGAAACCTACTTTCAGGGTGGGCGCAAAACATCAAAGACTCTATGGAGCAGAGTGCCCTTCATATTGTTAATATTTTTGAAAAGCACAACGCAAAATGAGTGAGCTAGGTTTACTCTCTTATGTAGACCTCTTTGTACATTTTATGAATGCAGGGGGGGTAGTCATGTGGGTTCTTTTTGGACTCAATCTATTCCTTTGGTATGGACTGGGTTATCGCTACTTGGTACTACAAAGAGGAACTTTGGGAAATGTGCGACGACAAATCAGCAAACACATTGAACGAGGTGATGCACAAAAGATGAGAGGAATGCTTGATTATGCGATAGTCGATGCCCTTGAAGCATCCAATGAAGCCAAAAAAATCAATAAAAAGTGTCGCTACTATGTCCATGATGCTTTGTTTCCTTATTTAATGTCCATTGGGAAATACTCGATATTGATTAAAACCATTGTGGTTTTGGCTCCACTGATTGGGCTTTTGGGTACGGTTATGGGAATGATTGAGACATTTGATGCATTGCAATCAAGTTCAATGTTTGCCCAAGGAGACAGTATCTCTGGAGGTATCTCTAAAGCACTCTTTACAACAGAGTTGGGTTTGGTGGTCGCGGTTCCAGGGTTAATCTTGGGAAAGATATTGGATAAAAAAGAGAATCAGTTTGCCTTAGAGTTTGAGCAAATGACCGACATAATATGTACAAAGGAAGAAGATGAGATTCAGCAGAGCTAAGAGACAAGATGTAGAGAATATAGATCTTTCACCATTGATTGATATGGTATTTATCTTACTTATCTTCTTTATGGTAACCACCACATTTGTTAAAGACATGAAATTAGACATCAATCGTCCAACCGCTTCATCGGCAACCAAATCAGATGATAAAGTGATTCGTGTCTATATTGATAACACAGGTGAGGTTTATATTGATAACCAACCCGTTAAAGTATGGGCGATTCAGAGCAAAGCCAGAGATTTACTACGCTCTTCAACTGAAAAATCCATTTTGGTCATTACCGATGATGGTATTCCTGTTGAAAAACTGATTGATGTGGTTGATGAGTGTCGTATGAGTGGTGCCAAAGATGTTGCTGTATCGACCACCAAAGAGATGGGATGATAAATCATGGCTAGAAAAAAACAAGGCACGTCTAAAAAGGCTTTTTTAGCCTTTTTCTTTATGTTGTTTGGAGGATTGTTGATGATGGTGTTGGTACTTGCTTTTAACAAACCTGTTTCAAAAAAAGAGCCAACCGTCAAACAAGAGTCGCGTTATGTCAAGATGGAAAAACAGCTCAAACAAGCCACCAAACCGAAGCCAAAACCAAAACCAGAACCCAAAAAAGCACCACCCAAAGCACCACTGCCCAACTTAAATGCGAATTTAGGTGGCATAGAGATGGACATACCAGAGTTTAGTACCGACAGCATTGGTGGTGATGCAACCGAATTGCTCGATGAGATTGCAGAAGATACCATTATGACAGGAAACAGCGTAGATGTACAACCCAAAGTGTTGTCGCGTTCAGCCATGGAATATCCAGCAAGTGCAATGAAAAATCGTATCAAAGGGTATGTCATTGTCAATGTATTGATTGACAAACAAGGAAATGTTGAAACCGCCCAAGTACTCGAAGCATTCCCTTCTGGAATATTTGATGCTGTTGCCCTTAATGGGGTAAGAAGTTGGCGTTTTTCACCAGCACAATACAAAGGTCAAGCTGTCAAAGTATGGGCCAAACAAAAAGTTCGATTTGACTTTAACTAAAGGAGGAGTAAAAGATGTTAAAAACTGTAAAATATTTACCATTACTATGGGCATTATCTATGATGCCACTAAGTGCTAAAACTGATGACACTGCTCCTGTAGTTGACCATCTTTCGGTAGCCACCATGATGATTTTTGATGGAAAATACGATAAAGCACGCGAAGAGCTTGACAATGTTGACCCAAGTAGCCAAGAGTTTGATGCTGAAAAATACTACACCATGTTAGGAGTATTGGATGTTAAAGAAGAGAAATACCAAGACTCCATTACCAATTTTAACAAAGCCGTAGAAGCAACGAAAATAAAAGTTTATACTGCACCACCCAAAGCCAAAGAGAGCAAAGAGTATCTCTTTTCGCTCTTTTCTGAAAAAAAAGAGGCTCCTAAAAAAGTAGCCATTGAACCAACCTTTGATGCCGAAAAGATACGTACAGAAAAACTAGGAAGACTGCACATTAATCTTTCAAAATCTTACTATAAACTCAAAGATTATGCCAACACCATTAAAGAACTGGATTTGGCAGGAGAGATGGGACAAGATCAAGCAGGACTCTTTACCCTTAGAGCCGAATGTTACTGGAAACTCAAAGAGTACAATGGTGCATTAGAGGCACTGAGCAGAGGTGGAGAGCTTTTTCCTGAAGATAAAAAATTGCTCAAACAGAAGTTCTACTATTTTGCGGAGTTAAAACTTTATCAAGCTGCGATTGATGCCTCAAAAGCCTACATGGAAAAAGGTGAAGCAACCGACAAAGAGTATGTAGCATTGGCACAAATGTTGTTGAGTGGAGAGCAACTTGACTCGGCGATTAAAGTACTAGAAGAGGCAAAGATTCTTTTTCCTGCTACACCTAAAATTGCGATGTTACTTGGTCATGCATATTTAAAAAGAGACATGGTTCACATTACCGCCAATCTCTTTGAACAGGCATCTTATTATGATGACAACTACACCAAAGAAGCATCAGAGATGTACCGTAGAGCCAAAGATTTGCCTCATGCACTTTACCTAAACTCAAAACTCTCCAACAACAAAGAGAAGCTCAAACAAAAAGTGGCTATTTTTGTTGATAGAGGTGAGTTTGAAAAGATTATTGGTCTTAAAGATGGTCTGAACCGATATGGTCTTTTAAGCGATGATAACTTACGATATGCTCTAGCCTATGCCTACTTTATGGTCAAAGATTATGACCAAGCAGAGATACATTTTAAAAAGATTAGCGACAGCTCACTCTTTTCAAAAGCAACGATTATTCGTAAAAGTATCGAAAAATGTAAAAACAATTCGTTGGAGTGTCTATAATGAGAAAACATTTAAAAATAGTAACCATTTCACTCTTTGCCGTTATACCTCCTTTTGCGTATGCTCAAGAGGTAGGAACGCTCTCGGTATTTATGCTTAAGAGTGGTAAACCTTTGGCAAACAATGAGATTGTCATTGATGCTAAAAAAACGGTTAGAACCGATAACGATGGTTCGATTAAAATCACCCTAAGTGTGGGAGAACACCAAATTGAGATTTTTGGTAAATCTGCCAACAACAAGAACTTAGGCTATTTCAAAAAACCTGTCACCATTAAAGAGGGAAAAGATACCCAAGTGGTGGCATCATTCACCATGGATGAGCCTGAAATTGAGATTGATACCCCTGTTGGAGAACTCAAAGAAGATAAACAACAAGAGCAAAAAGCCAAAGGAAATGGAACCCTTAACGGTCAAGTGCTTACTTCTGATACCAAAGCACCTATTGAAGGTGCTAGAGTCTTTGTGAAAGGAACTTCTATTGATACTAGAACCGATGCACATGGTCATTTTTCGGTTCAGATTCCAGCAGACAGTAACGTGAGTATCTCCGTGGTTCACTCCGCCTACTCAGCACAAACACTCAATGACATCAATGTAGCCAAAGATAGTACAATTACCAAAACACTTAAATTAACACCTGCGAGTTTAGAACTTGAAGAGTTTGTGGTTCTTGCTCCTAAAGTTGAAGGAAGCATTGAGGATATTATGACCGAAGAGAAAGAAAGCAATGCCATTGCCAATATCTTAGGGTCTGAAGAGTTCTCTAAAAAAGGCGATAGTGATGCTGCCTCTGCATTAAAAAGGGTTACGGGGATTACCCTTGTGGGTGGCAAAAATATCTATGTAAGGGGTCTTGGGGAACGTTATTCCAACATTGAAATGAACTCCATGCCTCTGCCTTCACCTGACCCAACCAAAAGAACTGTACCTTTAGATATTTTCCCTTCAAGCGTCATTGGTTCACTCAAAGTTCAAAAGAGTGCCTCGGCAGATATTCCAAGCAGTTTTGGTGGAGGATAC
>DYMW01000086.1 GCA_020721385.1 Sulfurovum sp.
AGGAGTAAGAATGAGACAGATAATGAGAACAATAGCGGTGATTGCCCCACTTTTTATTATAGGATGTGGTAGTAATTTATCAGAACCGAATAATGAAACAGTTAAAGGTGGAGAGTTGGTGGTGAACTTTTCAGCCGATGCCATGAAAAAAATACTTCTTGATGCAGGAGCCATTGAAGCCAATGCCACGGTGTACGGATATAAAGCATTTAAAATCCCTTATACCACAACCAATGAAGAGGGTGATGATGTTAAGGCATCAGGATTATTGGTAATTCCAACAGGGTTACCTGCGGTGGTGAATCAAATTGGTTTATCCATGGTAAGTGATGACCATGGTACGATTTTTGCCAATCGTGAAGCTCCTTCAGTGATAGGTGATACCAATGGTGCACCTGATGGTTCTGCCATTATTTTAACGTCTATAGGTGGGTTCGCAACCCTTCAACCTGATTATATTGGTTTTGGTGATGCCAATGATCAGTATCATCCTTTTGTACTTAAAGACTCTTTGGCAAATGCTACAGTAGATTTTATTAATACCGTTAAAACCTTTGCGATGGATAACAATATTACACTCAACAATCAGCTCTTCTTAACAGGGTACAGTGAAGGTGGTTATGCAGCGATGGCAACTTTAAAAAAGATAGAAGAGGAGTCAACAGGATTAACTGTAACCATGGCAGCACCGATGGCTGGACCTTATGCATTGAAACTCATGGCAGATGGCGTATTGAGCGAACCAACATTAGGTGTTCCTTCTTTTATGGCAAATGTTGCTTATGCATATGCCAAAGCGAATAATCAAGAATTGACTTCTATTATCAATGAGCCGTATGCTTCTCAATTACCAACACTGTTTAATGGCACATTAGACCGTACGCAAATTGACCCACAATTGACACAAGATACCACAGGATCTACGGGGCTTTTTTCTCAAAATTTTGTAGGTGATTATTTTACCAATGATACCAATTGGTTTAGAGTGGCAACTACCGAAAATAGTGTTTATCAATGGAGTCCTCAAATACCTGTAAAATTGGTGCATTGTAAAGGAGATGATGTGATTCCTTATAAAATTTCACAATTAACAGCAGGAACCATGACTGCCATGGGTGCGCGTTCTGTAGAAATTGTTCCTGTAGAGTTAACCCTTTATGCATCCAATCCGAGTAAATATTCAGCAGATGCGAATATAACACATGGGACTTGTGGTTCATTGGCATACACCGTGACCACAGGTATTTTTGCAACCGTTAGAAAATCAACCATTGGGTATTAGGAGAAAATAATGAAAAAAATAACAACACTCAGTTTATTAACCAGTTCGATTCTTTTAGCAGGTGGCTATAAAATTCCTGAACAATCGCTCAATTCAATGGCACTCAGTGCTGCTTATTTGGCACATACCAAAGGGGCGGATACAGCTTATTATAACCCTGCAAACATGGCATTTATGGAAGACAGACAGTTTGCAGAAGCAGGGGTCACTTTGGCGCATTTACCACGTATTGAGTTTGAAGGAGATGTTGCTGGAACATCGGGACAATCAGAGATAGAAAACATATTGATTCCAAATCTTCATTATGTTGGCAATGCGATGGGCGATGTTCGTTGGGGTGCAAGTTTAACCGCTCCTGCTGGATTGACAAAACGTTGGAATACACCTCTTCAAAAACTGTATGCAGAGGAGTTTACGCTTAAAGTTATTGAGTTTAATCCTGTGGCTTCGTACAGAGTTTCAGACAATTTTGCGGTGGGTGGTGGATTACGATTTATCTATTCAGAAGGGGTGGTCAACAGTGATGGTGGAGCAATAAAACCTATAAAACGAGAGATGGTAGGTGATACCATTGAATTTGGATACAACCTTGCCCTAACCTATAAGCCAACACCAGATATGAATATGGCGGTAGCTTATCGTTCAAATATTGATTTAAAAGAGGAGGGAACAGCCAATCTTTATTTGTTTGATGTTGGAAATCAATACCAAGCCAATGTAACCGTTCCTCTTCCTGCGGTGTTAAATGTGGGGGTAAGTCAATCATGGGAAGA
This sequence comes from Sulfurovum sp., assembly GCA_020721385.1. Classification (GTDB taxonomy): domain Bacteria; phylum Campylobacterota; class Campylobacteria; order Campylobacterales; family Sulfurovaceae; genus UBA1140. The sequence continues at coordinate 2,056 of DYMW01000086.1, forward strand.
TACATATACGTTAGAATTGGTTTATGAAAGATCTTTTTGGTCAAGCTATAAAACGTTGGATTTCAATTATGATAGAGAGATTCAGTCAGCTTTGGTTGGTGCCTATGCTGACCCTAAAATTAGAAATTGGAAAGATACCGATACCTTTAGATTGGGTGCAACAGCTAAGGTAACCGATAGTGTGACACTTATGGCAGGTATTGCTCAAGATAAAACACCTGTGCCAAGTGACTATGTGGGATATGAACTCCCTGATAGTGATGCGATGCTTTACTCTTTGGGGGTACGCATGAAAGCAACCGAGAATCTTTCCTATGGTGTTGCTTATTTGCATGATGAAAAAGATAATAGAACGATTGCTCAAGGAGCCAGTGAGAGTCTGATTAATGGAACATTCTCACAAGGTGGTGCTGACCTGTTAACTGTAGCTATGGCATATACCTTCTAATATGAATTATGCATTTCAAAACTTTCATGACCTGATTGTCAGTCAAGTTAAAAAAAGGGGCAGTAAAACAGCCTTATTTGTGGGTGATGAAAAAATATTGTATCGGGACATTCATCGTAAATCGAATATCTTGGCCTCTTTTTTAGAGGCACAAGGGGTTCAGCAGGGTGATAGGGTGGCACTTTTTATGCGTAATTCGGCTGAATTTGTTTATGCTATTTTTGCAATTTCCAAATTGGGAGCGGTGAGTGTACCGATTAATACTTTCTTAAAAGAAGCAGAGCTTAGTTATATTTTAAAAGATGCAGGAGCTAAAGTACTTATGACTTCGGTGGTGTATCAAAAAGTTGCCATGAGTAAAGAGGTACAAGCACAAGTAACCATGACCTTTTGGGAGGGTGGTTTTGAAGAACATCACATTGACCATTTCTCTTTAGATAAGATTATGACCTACAGAGGTAAAGTTGAAGCTGTTGAGGTCGATGAGAATGCATTGGCGGTGATTATTTATACCTCTGGAACGACGGGTAATCCTAAAGGGGCGATGTTGAGTTATAAGAATATCTTCTCTAATGCTCATGGAGGTGCTTTGCATGTCAATGGTGGAAGTCACGATAGAATCGTGGTATTTTTACCGATGTTTCACTCGTTTACCTTCTCTATAGGAGTGATTATGCCGTTGTATTTGGGTGCGAGTATTGTTGTTGTTCCTTCATTAAAACCTTTTAGCAATATCTTTAAGCAGGTGCTTTTAAAACGGGTGACCATCTTTTTGGGTATTCCTGATGTCTATAATGCTTTGGTGAAAGCCAAACTTCCATGGTATTTTATGTGGTTTAATAGAATACGTATTTTTGTTTCAGGAGCTGCACCGTTACAGTCTAAAACATTAGAGGGGATACAAAATAAGTTTAAACGTTCTAAACTCTTAGAAGGGTATGGATTGAGTGAAGCTTCACCTGCTGTGTGTATTAATCCTATTCGTCAGCAAAAGGCACGATCGGTTGGTACGGCACTTGCTGGATATGAGATAAAGATTGTCGATAGAGAGTTGGTAGAGTTACAAAGAGGTCAAGTAGGTGACATTATTGTGCATGGTGATAATGTGATGTTGGGGTATCTTAATCGACCTGAAGCAACCGATGAGACGATTGTTAAAGGATGGTTACTCACAGGTGATATGGGCTACATGGATGAGGATGATTTTTTATATATCGTTGATAGAAAAAAAGATTTAATTATCTCTAAAGGCATTAATATTTACCCAAGAGAACTTGAAGAAGTAATTGATAGATTTTCAGGTATCGCTTCATCAGCAGTTATTGGTATGAGCGATGAACATAGTGGTGAAATACCTGTGGCATATATTGAACTCGAAGAGGGAGTAGAGTCGATTGATGAGGTGGAGCTTAAAAAGTATCTACGAGAAAATTTGGCGAATTTTAAAATCCCTAAACAGTTTTACTTTATTGAGAGTTTGCCAAAAAATGCAACAGGTAAGGTATTAAAACGTGAATTGAAGTTGGAGTTACAAGAAATTTCATAAATTTTAATGGTTTCTATTATAATTGGCATATCATAAAACATAGAATAATATTAATTATTTATTTAAATATTTATTTTAAGAATATTTTAAAAAATATTGTATTTTTCACAATTATTTCACAACTTCTACGTTATAATACTGCCATGAGAGTCATAGATTTTTCCTCCCTTTTTTGAAAGGCTCTCATCGATAACTTTTAATTTTATACTATATTATTTCCCTATTTCTTTTTTCTATATTAGAAGCGGTTGAAAGTTATCTCTCTCCTTTTTACTTACATTTAGTTATAATTAATCAAAAATATTAGGATTACCTCCATTGAAACATCTTATAAATTTTATTGAAGCCAAAAATGTAACAACTTCCGAAATCTATCCGCATCTTAAATGTGCCCCACAAGAGGCAAAAGTATTGCAGTATGTCTGCCGTCGTTTTGTTAAAGGTATTGAAGAGACAGCCGTTTTGGATATATTACAAGAGAATTTTGAGTATGAAGGTTATGATTATTTAGAACAGCTTGATGTGGTTAAGAAGCTATTGGATATGGGATGGCTTATTCAGGTGAGTTTTGGACAAATTAAAGTGCAAGAGGTTTCAAAACTTGAAATTCTCAACACCTCAATGGGGCCGAGTATGAGTCTACTTCGTCTGCTTGAAGAGGGGTCATTAGAGATTACACTTCCTGATATTAAACCTTATACCGATCATTTAGAGTATTTGCAAGACCAATTTGATGTGATAGAATTGTTACATAAAATGGCAGTTTCCAAACAAGGGTTTATGGAAAGTTCTTTGGGGCTTGGACGTTTGAAAAACAAGTTAATACTGTTAAGTCAACGGATTGAAGAGCGGTTGAAAATTACCGAAGAGCCGATTATGATAGAAGAGTTTTTCAAAGAGAAAGAGTTTGATGAACGAGAACAGCGAATTTTTTTAGCTCTGCTTAAAGAGGAGTATTCAGGAGGTGAGGGGCAATTTAGAGACATGAATACCCTTATTGAGTTGATTTCACTTGATGAGTATGACAAAATTCGTAACCGTTCATTGCTTGAAGATGGTTCAAAATTGATCAGTGAAAATGTGATTGATTATGAAGAGATACTCAATATGTTCGGTGGTATTAGCCGTTCTTTTTATTTGCAAGAGGAGATACTTCAGAGTATTATTCATCCCAACAAAAAGAAAAAAGTGATTAAGCTCAAACTCAATCAATTGGTAGAAGAGCAAGACCTTTTTGAATATTTGACCCCTACGACCGACTTGAATGATGTGGTACTTCATCCAAAAACTCGAGAGTTGTTGGATATGTTGATTAAGCAGGTAGACAAAGAGGTTTATGCGAAATTAAAAGCATGGGGAATTAAAGACAAACGCCGAGGTATTGATGCCCGTATTATTTTTTATGGTGCTCCAGGAACGGGTAAAACCATGACGGCGATGAGTTTGGCAAAGACCCTTAAACGTCCGATTTTAAGTTTTGATTGTTCTAAAATTCTTTCAATGTATGTGGGTGAGAGTGAAAAAAATGTGCGTAAAATTTTTGATGATTTTAAAACATTGAGTATCAAAGCCAAAGTGCATCCTATTTTATTGCTTAATGAAGCCGATCAGTTCTTAAGCAGTCGAACTGAAGGACCTGGGGGTTCTGCGGATAAAATGCACAATCAAATGCAAAATATTTTCTTGGAACAGATAGAAAAATTTGAGGGAATTCTTATTGCCACTACGAATCTGTTGGACAACATTGACAAAGCTTTTTCAAGACGTTTTAACTACAAAATAGAGTTCAAAAAACCAGGCAAAAAACAACGAAATCGTTTATGGCATTTTATGCTTCCTGAGATGGCTGATTATGAAGAGGGCTTCGAGGTAGATGAACTTGCCAAATACGATTTAACAGGTGGACAAATTAATTTGATTGTCAAAAACACCGCCTACAAAGTAGCCGTACGCAACGAAAGTGTTTTTGGATTACAAGACTTTTTAGAAGAGATAGAAAAAGAGTTGGGTAGCAGTTTTGAAGGTTCTAAAAGTATGGGGTTTAAGGTTTAAATT
>DYMW01000087.1 GCA_020721385.1 Sulfurovum sp.
ATCCATAAACCTCAACATGCTTCTGTTTTCTAACCAATGATGTATATTCCAATAGACCAAGCCCTTGGTTTTCTAAAGTGGCTCGTACCAGTTTTTTTTGAAAATCTGACATCTCTTTATGGGCAAAAAACTCTTCTAGTGGCATCCATAGTGCATGTTCTATCTCGTGGATATCAATCACATTAATTTCAGAACTTAAAGCTTCTAGCTGAAAAGTCATGTAAATATTGGACTTGTTAAAAGCAGAAGGATGGGCGTTTAGAACACTGACCACTTTAATCATTTTGGCTTTTATACCTGTCTCTTCATAGACTTCTCGTTCAACACTTTCAGAGAGTTTATCACCTTCTTCTAGCATACCACCAGGGAGTTTATAGAGGGAGCTTGAAGTATGAATACGGTCACGAACCATTAGCAGTTCATTGGCTTGGTTGATAACCACCGCACCCACACCAATGGTATGGGTAGGTGCTACAGGAATGTAGGCATCGGCTTTGACTTGATAGGTTAAAGTAACCCGATACATTTCACAATTATGAAATGTAAAACCCAACTCCAACGCTATAGCAATGTATTGGTTTTGTGTGGTTGTTAAATCAATCCATAGCAAATTTTTCTGCTTGAATTGTGCCTCTTCTATTAAATGCATCAATGCCATTTTAAAATCCAAACTTGAATTTTCAATACTCTTGGTTTCTACAATAAGACCATTATATAAGTCTTCTTTTACAGTTAACATACGAATAACCCTCCCTTTATACTATTTCATTTTTCGATTTCTAAGTGCCAAGAGGGTTAAAACAACCATTCCTGCCAATGCATAATAGACCCAAGAAGGAATCGGAATTGGTGAACCTGCTGCGTAAGAGTGTAACCCTGAAAGATAATAATTGACCCCAAAATAGGTCATAATGACCGATGAGTATGCCCAAAGAGAAGCCACGTTAAAGACAAATGGATTATTCAATTTTGGAATAAATCGCAAGTGCAATACGGTTGCATAAATCAAAATGGTTACCGCAGCCCATGTTTCTTTGGCATCCCAACCCCAATATCGACCCCAACTCTCATTTGCCCAAATTCCACCCAAGAAGTTTCCAACGGTTAATAAGAAAAGTCCAACAATCAGACTCATCTCTGCAATATGGGTTAACTCTTTAATTGAACGGTCAATGTTTGGTTTGCCTTCACCACGCATAATAAATAGAATCAATACCAACAACGACAACACAGAACCAAGTCCTAAAAATCCATCACCAGAAATAATCGTTGCTACGTGAATCATGAGCCAATACGATTTTAGAACAGGTACCAAATTGGTAATCTCTGGGTTAATAAAGTTTAAGTGTGCCACCAACATGGTAAATCCTGCCAAAAGTGCTGTTGCCCCTAAGGTAAAGGGAGATTTTCGTGCAAACACAAGCCCTGCTACAATGGTTGCCCCTGCAATAAAGACAATGGACTCATAGGCATTTGACCATGGTGCATGACCTGCAATATACCAACGCATTCCCATTCCTATAACATGAAGCATAAAGCCAAAGACAATCAACCCCCATGAGATACGGGTAATCCATTTAAGCGAAAAACTTGGTTTAACAACATTGATAAAAGAAGCAAGAAGCAATAAAATACCTACCAAAAGATAGAGAGGCACCAATTTGGACAATAAGCCCAATTTATTATAGGTTACTTCCATATTGACTTGTGTAGGAGAGAGCAGTACTGCGGAACCAAACTTTTTCTGATAGAGTTCAATCAACTCAATTGCTTCATTGAACTTGGTTGTGTTTCCATCTTCTTCTATTTTTGTAGCACCCGAGAAGAGATAAACGGTCATCATACGCACCATACTTCCAATCTCTTTAGGAAAACTCTCTATGGCTTCTTGTGGATTAACCCATTTATTATTGGCATCATGGGGTACAGGATAAATTTTTAATAATGCACCCGTATAGACCATATAAGCAATATTCAATCGCTCATCTACTTTGACCAACTCATTGTCGTATTGATTTTTATCCAACGGTTTTTTACGCACCGATTCAGAAATTTGAGATGCAAGTTTATAGTTCCCTTCAGGGGTAAAAAAATCGGTAAATTTGGCATACTTAGCTGTTTCATCTAACCCCAACTCTTTGGCAATACGGGTATGGTCTACTTTAATCATTGCAATATCTTGATAAACTTGAGGTTGTACGGTCATCCCCAACAGAAGTGCTGTTGGTTCTACACCATAAATGGTTGTTTTACCTGATAATTTAGAGACAAGTTCATGTGCCAAGGTATCCATAGGCTTCATTCGCCCACCATTGTCTTGTGTCACCAATTTTCCAAACTTCTCAATACTCTCTTTACTGTTATAAGCATGAATAATTTTTGAAATATTGGCATCAAGCACAGCTAAACCTGAAGCCTTACTTGGTGTAGCCAACCCCAATGCAAACACCATCACAACCACCAAAGAGGTACTTTGAAGTTTTCTAGCTCCTCTTAGCAATTTTTGAAAACGACCATTTTTAGCAAAAAGATTCCAAATCATTCCAATTGTCAATAATAAATAACCCAAATACGTAGGTAAGGTTCCAGGGTCATGGTTCACAGAAAGTACCGTACCTTTTTCATCTTTATCATACGAAGATTGAAAGAAACGATAATTGCGATGGTCAAGTACATGGTTCATGTAAATTCTATACGGCATTGATTTTATTCCTTCACTTTCATCCGTTAATTCAATATCTGATGCATAGGATGATGGACTGTTAGAACCAGGGTAACGCTCCAGTTCAAAATCAATTAATTTTAATGAAAAAGGCAAATCAATCACTTTGGCTCCCAAACTTAGTGCAATATTTACCCCATTTAACTCTAATTTTTTAACCTCACCTTGTTGACTTGCATAGGTGAATAGATCAATATTTTGGCTCTTATTGTCAACACTCACTTTAAACGTAGCCATTTCAGGCGTTCCTGCTTGTGTTTTTAGAGAAGAACTTACATACTTCAAAATAGATTTTTCATGAAACTGTTTTAAGACCACGGCATTGTTGTTAAATTGATAAAGCTTTTTCATCTCAAAAACATTCACCCCTTTGGTCAAATTTGCCTCTTGTTGTGTTAACATTGAAAGGGTTTTCATATCAAAATCATTGGTAACTTGAAGCTTACCCTCTTGGGTAGAAGTAATATTAAAGAGGGGTTTACCTAATAAAGTGCTTTCCACAGGATAATTAAACGCCAAAATAAATGTTCCAGCATCATGCATTTCACCTTCAATCAAACGAATATTCTCACTACCTGTACCAGTGGAAATAATCATCTCTAAGAGCATTTTTCCATTGGGATTAGCCTCTAACCGTTCTACTGCTGAAGGAAGATAATTGACCAACTCAAATGTAACTGTTTTACCATTAACTTTCATTGTCTTATTGACACTGTTTTTGGTCATAGATGAAAGAAGCAAAGGTGTTTCAAAATGCTCTTCTTTAGCCTCACTCACAACATCAAGCTGTAAGACTTTAACATCAGAAATCATCGTACTTGAACGTGCACCTTCACGAATCTGCATTACCCCTTCATAACCAATATACCGTGTTGTAACCGCACCAATAGCAATAATTAAAAAAGCAATATGAAAGATAAAAACAGACCATTTTCCTGTTTTCCAACTCTTTGATTTAATGATATTATAAACCAATGTAACAATAAAATATAAGAGAAAAAACTCAAACCATTGTGCATTATAAATCAAGGCTCTAGCGGTTTGCGTACCATAATCATTCTCTATAAAGGTCGCCACACCAATAATAGCACCAAAAAGAAAAAGCAACACTACGGCTACTTTCATCGACAATATATGTTTCAACACTTGTTGTTCCTATGTATAAAAATTTAAATTGATTATAGCCAATGATGGTTAATGATACATTAATTAATAGTAAGATGCTACAATGCCGAAAATATGCCCCCTAAAAAATTAAAAAAAGAGTATCCCATGAGTCAACAAAAAGAGTACAACAATCCCCTTGCTAAAAATTTCTTACCCACCACAAAACAAGAGATGGATGCGTTAGGCTGGAAACAGTGTGATGTTATTTTAATCTCTGGTGATGCCTACATCGATTCACCTTTTATTGGCGTAGCAGTCGTTGGGCGTATGCTTGAAAAAATGGGGTATAAAGTTGGGATTATCGGTCAGCCCGATATTAAAAGTGACAAGGACATTAAACGTTTGGGTGAACCACGGCTCTATTGGGGGGTGAGTGGTGGAAGTATCGACTCAATGGTTTCCAACTATACCGCAACCAAAAAATTTAGAAACAATGATGACTATACCCCTGGAGGAAAAAACACCAAACGCCCCGACCGTGCCGTTTTGGTCTACACCAATCTGATTCGTCAAAACTTTAAAAATACGGTACCTGTGGTTTTAGGTGGAATTGAAGCAAGTCTAAGACGGGTTACCCATTATGATTATTGGACAAACAAACTGCGTAAACCCATTCTTTTTGACAGCAAAGCCGATATTCTCATCTACGGTATGGGTGAACAAGCGATTCGTGATTTAACCCATGCGATTGACAAAGGGTATGATTGGAAAGATATTCGTGGTATCTGTTATATTGACAAAGAACCCAAAGATAATTTTCATCAACTCCCTTCTCATAAAGAGTGTTTAGAAGATAAAGAGAAGTACATTGACCTTTTCGATTTGTTTTATGACAACAATGACCCTATCGCAGCCAAAGGGCTTTGCCAATTGGTTGACACACGATATTCCATTCAAAATCCACCATGTGACTACCTCAATGAAGTAGAGATGGATGAAGTCTCTGCCTTGCCATTTACACGAGAACTCCACCCTTATCACCAAGCCGAAGGAAAAGTGAAATGTTTAGAAACCATTAAATTTTCGATTATGACCCATCAAGGGTGTTGGGGTGAATGTAACTTTTGTGCCATTGGCGTTCATCAAGGACAAACCATTCGGACACGTAGTGAAACCTCTATTGTCAAAGAGGCAAAAGCGTTTAAAGAGTACAAAGATTTTAAAGGGATTATCTCCGATTTGGGTGGACCTACCGCCAATATGTACGGCTATGAGTGTAATAAAAAACTCAAATTAGGAACCTGTGATCATCAACGCTGTGTTGACTCTACACACCTCTGCAAATCAATGAAACCTGACCATTCACGTGTGATTAACATGATGAAACAGGTACGAGAAATCCCTGGAATTCGTAAAGCATTTGTCGCTTCTGGTGTACGGTATGACCTTATCACCGAAGATAAAAAACATGGGTACTCTTACCTCAAAGAGATGGTACAACACCACATTTCAGGACAAATGAAAGTAGCTCCAGAACATACCGAACAACACGTGCTTGACCTTATGGGAAAACCAGGGAAACAGACGCTTATCGATTTTAAAAAACTCTATGACCAACTCAACAAAGAGATGGGTAAAAAACAGTACATGACCTACTACCTCATCGCTGCCCACCCTGGTTGTACCGAAAAAGACATGCACGCACTCAAACGTTTTGCCACCGATGAACTAAAGATGAACCCCGAACAAGCCCAAGTTTTCATCCCAACACCAGGAACCTATTCAGCTGTGATGTACTACACTGAAATGGATCCTATTACACGAAAAAAGATATTTGTAGAGAAAGACACCCTAAAAAAAGAGAAACAAAAAGCAATTGTTCAGGCTGAGGTTAAAAGTGGATTTAAAAGTGGATTTGCGAGTTAAAAAAATCGTGTTAAAAGTTATTGCTAACTTTTAACCCATCATCATGCCATAAGGACGTTGTAACTTCTCGGTTAATTGATGCAGACTCACCGTTCGACCCTCACGTGCAAACTCTCGTCCATCCATAAAAACCAACATCGTTGGTACCGAAAAAACCTGAAAATGAGCCGAAATCTTTGGATTGGCGTGTGCATCCAAATAAATCTGTTGAAGTGCAGGAAACTCTGTATCAAACACCTCTTTAAATTTGGGTCTTAAGGCGTGGCAGACGTTACAATTTTCACCCCAGAAGTAGAGCAGTACCCCTACTTCTATTTTAAT
>DYMW01000088.1 GCA_020721385.1 Sulfurovum sp.
TCTGTAATTCACACAGTTGTTTTGCCCATACTGATAATTTTAAAAACTTAAAACCATTACTGGAAAACTATCTATGAAATATTTTGCACTTATATTCTCCATGGTTCTGCTAATAGGATGTCATAATAATGATGCTGTAAAAGAAAAGCTTATTCAAACTAAGATAGTAGATGATTTCAATCAAACATTGGACAAAAAACAGACCAAGCTTAAAGAGGATTTGGAACTCTATTTAATTCAAATTCAATCCCTTGATGCAGACAATATTATCAGCATGACCTATCCTAAACTTTTTATCCCCATTAATAAAGATCTGTTTAGAGAGTACATTAATATACTTATTAGCTCATCAGATATTGATATTTCATCGTTTAATGCAAAAATAAAACATATTGATGCCGTTCACTCTTTTAAAGAAGGTCACTTTGCAACCATTCAATATCAAAGTGACATTAATCTTACTTTTCTTAATCCTGAACTCTATAGTGATGACGTAAGTATAAATGTTTTAAAAGATCTTTTACACCGTCAATATGGCAAAGAAAATATCAAAATAAACACCATTACACGAAGCATCTCAATTAAAAAAATGGAAACCTTATTGGCAATCCAAACCAATAACAATCAATGGAAATTTTTAGGAGACAATGCTGAATATCGACGACTTTATCCCCGTATTCTCCCCGAAGATATTTTAGAAAAAATAAATAAGAAAGGAGATAAATGTCCCAAAAGTTAATGATAACAACCCTACTCATTTTGTTACTGAATGGCTGTACAACTCTCATTACAGCACCCATTGAAATTGCAGGTGCTGTTGCTGGTGCTGCTATTGATGTTGGTAGTGCTGGTGTCCATGCGGTTACTGGTAGTAATGACGATAAAAAAGAAGATTAAATCTTAGAATACTTTGGTATTGTTAAATTCTGTAATTTCAGTCTCAACCATCTCATCAATCATTCTTACAAACATATCGTTAATAAGGTTTGGTGAGAGATCAAGTTCAATCGCTTTGGCTCTTACTCGATTAATAACATCCGAAATTCTCTCATCGGACTTTATCTCTTCAACCGAATTTTTAAACCGTGCTATCTGCTTGATATAATTATTACGCATCGCAACCAATTCAACAATTTTTTCATCCACTTTATCAATCTCAATTCTGGCTTCTTCTAGTGTTTGACAGTTTTTCATATTCATAATAATCTCCATTATTTTTAAATTTATTATATCAAAGTTTATTAAAAGGTGGAAGATTTTTGTGTAGAATAGAGACAAGGCATTCAACCTTGTCTCTAAGGGGAATAAGAATATTTGTTACTCTACTTCAGCATCAATAATATCATCATCATTTGCTTTTTTCGCAGCAGTCTCTTTGTTACCACCTTGATCTTTTGCATAAACAGCCTCGGCTAATTTGTGTGATTTTTCAGTTAATACTTTAACTTTCTCTTCAATTTGAGCTTTGGTTACAGAATCATCTTTAAGAATCGCTTCTACCTCTGCAATTGATTTTTCGATACTTGCTTTTTCTTTAGCGTCAAAATTGTCACCCAAATCTTTTAATGATTTTTTAGTTTGGTGTACCAATGCATCGGCTTTATTTCGGGTATCAACTAAAATTTTTCTGGCTTCATCTTCAGATTTATTAATCTCAGCATCTCTTACCATTTTCTCAATCTCTGCATCTGAAAGTCCTGACGAACCAGTAATTTTAATCTCCTGTGATTTGCCTGTTCCTTTGTCTTGTGCTGAAACGGTTAAAATACCATTGGCATCAATATCAAATGTTACTTCAATTTGTGGTACACCTCTTGGTGCGGCTGGAATGTCTCTAAGTTCAAACATACCCAATGATTTGTTATCTTTTGAAAACTCTCTTTCACCTTGAAGTACGTGAATACTTACAGCTGGTTGATTATCTTCTGCTGTTGAGAATACTTGTGACTTTTTAGCAGGAATCGTTGTCCCTTTTTCAATCACTTTGGTTGTAATTCCACCCAATGTTTCAATACCAAGGCTTAGTGGTGTAACGTCTAGTAAAAGAACATCTTTAACATCACCTCTTAAAACCCCACCTTGAATCGCAGCACCTAAAGCAACTACTTCATCTGGGTTTACTGATTTGTTCAAGTCTTTTCCAAAGAACTTTTTAACCTCTTCTTGAACCAATGGAATTCTAGTTGACCCACCAACCATTACAATTTCATTAATTTCAGATGTGCTAACCCCTGCATCTTTAAGAACGCTTTTAATCGTTTTAATGGTACTCGCTACCAAATCTTCAATCAATGATTCAAATTTTGCTCTTGTAATTTTTTGAACCAAGTGCTTTGGACCTGTTGCATCGGCTGTAATAAATGGTAAGTTAATTTCAGTCTCTGTTGAGCTTGAAAGTTCTTTTTTAGCATTTTCAGCAGCATCTTTAACCCTTTGAAGTGCCATAACATCCGCTTTAATGTCTACACCTGTTTGAGATTTAAATTCACCTGCCACAAAGTCAATAATTCTGTTATCAAAATCATCACCACCAAGGAAGGCATCTCCACCTGTTGACATAACTTCTACAACATTATCGCCTGTCTCTAGTACTGTAACGTCAAATGTACCACCACCAAGGTCATAAACCACGATTTGCTCAGCATTCTTTTTATTAAGACCATACGCAAGTGCTGCTGATGTTGGCTCGTTGATAATTCTTAAAACATTCAATCCAGCAATGGTTCCAGCCTCTTTGGTTGCTTTTCTTTGTGCATCATTAAAATACGCAGGAACTGTAATAACCGCATCGGTAATGGTCTCACCAAGATACGCTTCTGCATCTTCTTTAAGTTTCATAAGAATTTTTGCTGAAATCTCTTGTGGTGTGTATATTTTATCGGCAATTTCAATCGCACACGCGTTATTTCTATTAATAATATGATATGGAAGTCTCGCTTTTGCTTCTACTGCATGCTCTTCATCAAACATTAATCCCATAATTCTTTTAATAGAATAGATGGTCTTTTCAGGATTGGTTACAGCTTGTCGTTTAGCTGAGTCACCTACCAATACTTCACCTTTACCTGTAAAAGCAACGATTGATGGTGTTGTGTTTTTTCCCTCTTTATTTACAATAATTTTCGCTTCATTGTTTTCAAACACTGACATCGCAGAGTTTGTGGTTCCTAAGTCAATTCCTAATACTTTACTCATTTATAACTTCCTTGTTTTTTAATCTTATTTTTTTAATATTATATATTCTGTTCTAACTTTAAAAATGCTACTTTAGTTGCATTCATTTATTTTGCTGTACTCACCATAGCAGGACGCAATACCCGTTCTTTAATGGTATACCCTTTTTGCAAAACCTGTACGATATCACCAGATTCATGTGCATCACTCTCCACTTGCATAATGGCTTGATGTAGATTCGGATCATACTCTTTTTCGCATTCAACCAACTTAATATGGTGTTTCTCCAATACTTTATGAATTTGGTCATCCGTTAAACGCAATCCCTCTTTCATCTTTGTTACAAATTCATTATTACCTTTATCTTCAACACTCTCTATCATCGATATGGCACTCTCTAAAGAATCAATAACACTTAAAATATCACTAGCGAAACTCTCATTTGCATAGGTAACCGCCATTACTTTATCTTTTGCTAATAATCGTTTACTATTTTCAAAGTCTGCATGTACTCTCAAATATTTATCTTCCCACTGAGCAACCAACTCTTTCATCTGTGTAAGTTCATCAACCTCCGTAGAATCAATTTTTGTTGTTACATCAGATTCAGGAATTTCTATTTCAGTTTCTACAGAAGAGTTTTCAGTCTCTTTACTCATAGATATTACTCCTAGTTCTTATGGTTTATATCTTCTAAATATCAGAAATATTTTTAAAGATTGAATAAATTATACAACATTGAGTCTATTTTGTCAAGATATATCTTAGTTTTTATGTTAAAGATAGTTTAGTTATATAGACTAAACTTTATTAATTTTACAGACTAACAGTATCTATAAAGCCCACACTTATAGTGTTTTTAGATATTTTTGAAAAGATATAGAATATAAAATACGAGATAAAAATGGAGACAACACAAGGGAAAACCTTGTGTTAAGAGGAGGTGAAACTTAGTTTCTAATTCCAAGATCAGCTTTAATGGCATTAAATCTTGAAAGATCTTTAGATTTTAAGTATCTCATCAATCTTCTTCTTTGCCCAACAAGTTTAAGTAGACCAAGTCTTGAAGAGTGATCTTTTTTATTTGTTTTAAGGTGCTCTGTTAAATAGATGATTCTCTCTGTAATAAGTGCAACTTGAACTTCTGTAGAACCAGTATCGTTCTCACCTCTTGAATATTTAGCAATGATTTCTTGCTTTTTAGCCGTATCTAAAGCCATAATGACCTCCTGATGGGTAGTTGAATTTTTTCAGATAAGAAAATCTTACTTGAAAATGAAGTAACATTTTATCACTATTTGTTTAAATAGAGATAAAATCTAAAATTAATCTAAATTAGAGTAAAATCCTCCTAATTAGACAACTGAATACTTTATAAGGAATCAATAATATGTTATTAACCAGAGCCAGTGAATATGCCCTTCTCTCCCTTGACATTATCCGAAACTCCGAAAAACCTCAAGGAGCTGAGCAACTTGCTAAAGAACTTTGTATTCCAAAAAGTTTTTTAGCAAAAATTCTACAAGGACTTGCCAAAGCAAATATTTTAGAATCTAAAAAAGGAGCACATGGTGGATTTGTTATGGTAAGAGCGAGTCATGAAATTACCATTGCAGAGATTATTATTGCCGCCGAAGGAAAACCCCCTGCCGTCTTTGATTGTAGCCAATATGCCAACACTTGTCCCAATGGTGCTATTGGAAACTGTAATATTTCTCCTTTTTTAATTACTTTTCAGAATAGAATAGATACCTTTTTACATCAACTTACACTTCAGGATATTTTTACTAAATGAACATTTATCATCTTTCTCATATTGACCTTGATGGTTATGGTTGTCAATACCTAACCCAAAACTGCTTTTCTAATCCCAAAACTTCCAAATTAGAATCTTATAACGCCAATTATGGTCCAGAGGTTAAATCCCGTCTTGAAGAGATTATCACTGCCATTAAACGTGAAAAGTTTTTAGGAAAAGAAAATTCTGAACACATTATTTTAATAACCGACCTTAACCTTACTACCAAAGAGGCAAATTGGCTAGAAAAAGAAGCCCTAGAAATAGGTGCAAAAATTCAACTACTTGACCATCATGGTTCAGGTGAAAAAACAGCCGAACAGTTTATTTGGTACAAACTTGATACCAGCAAATCGGCAACCTTTATCACCTACCAATGGTTACAAAAACACCATAATTTTGACCCAGAGAACAACTATGCCACCATTGTCAAAGCAATTAATGCCATCGATATTTGGGTTAGCGATGATGAACTCTTTGAATTTGGAAAAGTGGGTCTAGGAATGATTTCAGGAGCAAGAGAGATAAACCGTACCCTTTTTCCTAGTGAAGATAGAGCATTAAAACTCTCGCTTATCGACTCCATGAAAAATTATGTAAAAAAAGACAATGCCCACATCGCCCTAGATGATGACCTGCACCAACTCAAAAAAGCATTTTTTAGAACGCTTCAAGACAACACCAAAGACAATCTTGTAGCCATCTACATGACCAAACTGCTTAGTACCGATAAACAACGTTTGACCATTCATTACCGAGGATACAAAGGACTACTCGGGTACAACTTGGGTAATACTTCTATCTTAGGAAATACCTTCTTGATTGAAAATCCTGATTATGATTTTTATATGGACATCAACTACCGAGGTAATTTTTCACTAAGAAGTAACAATAAACTCGATGTTTCAAAAATGGCAGAGGAGATTGGCAATGGTGGTGGTCATCCTAATGCAAGTGGTGGTAAAATAAAAGATTACAAAGACTCTTTTATTTATAGTGATATTAAAGCTTTTATTCAAGAGTATATCGATGAGAAGACAGTTTAACTGCTCTCTCTTTTTTAATTTTTAATCTCTCATCTCTC
>DYMW01000089.1 GCA_020721385.1 Sulfurovum sp.
CAATAAAGATATGGGTATAAAAAACTCTGAAGTAGATATAGGAAATTAAAAAAAGGATTGGTTATGAAAAAAATTATAGTAATGGCAACAACATTAACATGGGTAACAACAGCATTGTGTGCATTGGAGCTTGGAAATATTGAAGATATTGACGTAGAGTCGGGGAAATCTTTTAATAAGGTCATGTCTAAAAATCGTTCTAGTAAAAATATAGCAGGGTCTAACTTTGTGGAAATAAAGAACAGTGATGATTTAGAGGCACAAGGAAAAAAAGATTTGGGAGTGACCATTGATTCAAGTAAAAGAGTAGGAACAGTTTATAACTATGTTGATATAAAAAATGCCAAAGTAAAAAAAGATAATTTCACGGAAGGAAAGAGTCGTGTAACCAATAAATATAACTCTCAAAATGCAGAAGATGAAGGACGTAATATTGGGGTTAAAGTTAAAGTAGAAGAAGGTTTTAATCGAGGCTTTAAAGGAAAAGTTCATAATAATGTAAAAATTGAAAATAGTGAATTGGATTAAATCTTGTAAAGTTTTTATATTAAGTCGGGCATTATTAAAGTATCTATATAATTAAAAATATTAAATAATATAAAAAGGTGGTAAAGATGAAAAAAAGTTTATTTGTATTGAGTGCATTGACGGCAACATTACTTTTAACAGGTTGTAATCCAGGGAAAATGGTGGCTCCAGATATTGAGTTGGCTGAGAATAGTGCCGTTGAAGAGAAAATGAATAAATACACAGATGCTCTTGAAAATCTTAATGAAATTATGGATGTTTATCGGGAGCCAGGTATTGCGTTAGCGATTATGCCTGTAGAAAACAAAACATCTGCTATTGGTAAATTGCCAAATGATGTAACCATTATGGTTAAAAGTGCAATCAATGAAATAGGTAGTAAAGTACGTGTTTATCAATATTCTGATCAAGTCTTATCCAGCATAGATAAGCTTTATATCATTGAAGGAGCAATTACAGAATTTGATACCACCAATACGTCTAAAAAAGGGGCTAATGCAGGTGTTCATGGAGGAGGTGGAAGAGGTGAATATGATGGTGATGCAAGTTCTGATGTTGATGATGCCATCTCTAACATGACCGTTGATTTTAACCTTATTGAAGCTTCTACAGGTGCGTATGTACCTAAAGTACATACATCAAATAGTATTAAAATTATAAAAAAGAGTGCCTCTAATGACTTTGGATTTTCAATTCTTGGTAGTGGATTTGGGTTAAGTGCTTCTGCTAATAAGGAACAAGGAATTCATAGTGCAATTCGATTACTTGTTGATTTAAGTATGGTTGAATTGATTGGTAAATTTAGAGAGTATCCTTATTGGGTAGCGGTGAGTGGTGGTAAAGTGAATCAACGATTGTTACGAAGAATGAAGAAAAACTTTGGAGGTTATCCTACTGAAGCAAAAGCAATTTTTATTACCCATTTACTTTCTGTAATTGATCCAAGTATCAAAGGTCAGGAAAAAAACATTAATGCTAAGACAGAAAAAGCGATTACTAATTACAAAACTAAGTATGGACTTATGCCAATTGATGGGGCATTAACGTCAGATTTGTATATTCATTTGTTAGAAAATGCTCCAAAGTTAAAAGGGCAAATGCAATTAGAAGATGCTTTGAGTGATAAATATAATAAAATGTTGTAGGTAAAAGTATGAAAAAATTACTAACCTTTCTTTTCTTAAGTGGTTTGCTTATGGCAGGTATTACGACCAGTTATGAGCGAGACAATGATGATGCAGGGCGTTTGGTTCCTGAAATGTTTAGTGGGGTTAGTAGTATCTCTTTATCTCCTACTGAAAATGAATCAAAGGCACTCTATCAGTTATCGCATAATGCCAATACGGTTATGTCTTTATGTTACTCCACAACCCTAGAAAGTATTAAACAGCATGGTTCTGCAGATAAATTATCCAAATATCTATTGGTAACTCCTGTATTAAAAGGGGAGTTACATTTGATTGTTCCAGCCAACAGTAGATTTAAAACCATTCATGATTTAGAGCGACACAATGTAAGTATGGGGTTAGAGGGAACAGCAACGCATTTGACAGCTCAAAGTATTTTTGTTGATGCCAATATTGCAGTGAGTGAATTTCATTATGATTTAAATGAAGCGATGCGAAGATTGATTGGTGGTGGATTAGATGCTGTGGTTGCTTTGGGAAAATCACCTATTGCTGTTTTGGATAATTATAAAGGTCAATTTAAACTCGTAAGTGTTCCCTCTACAGGTAGTCATGCAAGTGCAACGATTCAAGGTAGTCAATATGGTTTATCACGTAATGTAATGACGATGGCTACAGATTTAATTTTGATTGCTAAAAAAGATGCAGTGAGTCAATACAGTTTAAACACACTTTTATCTAAAGTAACACGGAATTTGCTTCATGGAAATGGAACTGATATTAATTCTATTTGTTCAGGTAATGGAAATTATGGGTTGATGGTTTCTCCTACATTGGGTTCAAGTTGTACCCAATATCAAAATGAAGCAAGTAGTAGTGGCAAAGGTCAAGTGTTGGTGTCTTTAGATTTATTACGCCAAGCCAATAGTATTGATGATGTTGAAATTTATAGTGATGCTCTGCGACAAAATAAAGCCATAGGTGGATTAAGTTCTGATACTGAGATAGCAAAATTAAAACAGGTATATGGTTTCTATAAAAATTCTCAAGGAGCCAAATTGATGATTAAAAGTTACGTCAATTCAGGTGAAAGTGATGCCTATAATAATGCCCAACAGATTTTTAAGCAGTTAAGAAAAATGGGTATCGGTAGAAGTGATATGATTATTAAATCTTTTAATGAGAGTACCTTTTGTAAAGATACTCAAAAACCTCATTGCGGTTTCTTGAACCGTAAAATTACTTTTGAGTTTATTGAATAGTTTAAACTATTCAATAAACTTTCCTCTTTCTATAACCTAAAAAAACTAAAAATATTAAATTTTATTATAAAATATTTAATAAATAATTTTACTTATAAAATTTATGAAAATTTATTATATCTTTATTCTGAAAGGGTTATAATAAAACAGTGTTAAGTAAATTTAAAGGAGAATGAAGAATGAAAACTGGTATAAAATTATCAATAATAGTATTGTTGGCTCTTTCACAAAGTAGTTATGCTACAGATGAAAACGATTGGTCAGAGATTCTTTCAGGGGTGAAAGACAGTCAAACAGGACAACAGGGGTATTTGTACGATACGAATGTTGAAAGAATGGGAACACTTTATAATTCATCGGTTGTGTATCAATTTCGTGGAGGAGATGGAGATGGAGATTTTGGAGCTTCAGAAGCTGTAAGACTTGCCGTGACCATACCAGGGAGAAGCAATCCGCTCATTACACAAAATGATGCAGGAGGAGAGTATTTAACTCCAGCAGAGTTGTCATCATGGGCAGATAAACATGCAGATGAACTTCTTAAAGCAGTATTTGGAACTGATCCTAGTGCAACAGTTTCAGGAACAACCACCTCTGTAGCAACGGTTTCAAATGAGATTATTGAGCAAGTTTCTACAAGTAAACAGCAAAAAAAGACAAAAAACGATAAAGCCAAATCTTTTGATACAGATTTTTCTTCTTTGGTGGTTATGGACAGTGAAAAAGCATCCATGGACAGTAACGGTATTAGTGGAAGCTCTTCAGCGTTTAAATTTTCTTATGATAAAGAGGTCAAGAATGGTAATGATGTAGGGGCATTATTCTCTTACCGAAAAACAAAAGCTTCTGATGTGTATGGTTCTAAAGCTACGAGTATGTTGCTTTCTCCTTATTATAAATATTATTATACCCTTAATGATAAAATAGAAGTGATAGGTGTTGGGAACCTTGTGTTGGGTTCACAAGAGATGAAATCTTCTTTGTTTAATAATTTTGGTTATTATGAATATGGTGCAGGGTTAAGTGCTATTCCTAGTTATTATGTGAATGATAAATTGTCATTTTCTTTGCCATTAGGAGTACAAACCCTTAAGAAAAAAATAGAAGGTGGTGCACCAGAAAGTATAGACTTTATTGTTGATGCCATTAATAATTTGGGATTTCAAAACAGTGTTAATTATGGTTTAGGAGCAGAGTATGCGATTAAGCCAAATTGGTATGTGAATTTGGATGCTTTGCAAACCAAAGAGTTGGGTGCCGATGCTTCCAATACCAAAGATACGGTGACTTATTATAATCTTAGAACCACGTATTATGGAGAGTTATGGAACTATGCATTGGGGTATAAGACGGTTAAAAATATTGCCAACTATAGTGAAGATGCGTATATGGTATCGGTTCAATATAATTGGTAACAAATAAAGATAATAGGAAAGGATAAAAAATGTTAAAATGTATAAAAATAAAACATCTTATGTTAAGTACAATGACAGCTTTCGCATTAATGGGATGTGGAGAGATACTTGAAACGGTAGAAGATAGACCAACACCACCAGCCGATGAGATAAATTATGAAAATCAAGGTCGATATATTGATGAGAATGTTTCAGGAATTTATTATTCAGATTGTAGTTTAACAGATACAAACTGTAAATCAGAGATTAATGGAACCACTACAGATGATGGAACATTTGGGTTTATTTTGGGTAAACCAATCTATTTCTCTGTGGCAGGACTGCATTTAGATACCGTAGCATCAAAATATTTGGTAGGCAATGGGGTGGTTATTACCGTTCCAGAAAACAATGCCAGATTGGCTTCATTTTTACAATCAATGGACAATGATGGCGTTGCAAGTAATGGTATTAAGATTGTTCCAGAAGTGGTACAAGCATTGGTAGATTTAAATGTAAGGCAATATGAGTATGTATATAATCCACATTTGGATATTGCAACGTTAGTAGAGCAAGTTCAAGCCAAACTTGATGAGAGTACACCAGTGGTTACTCCTTCTGATGTTAATACTACAACACCTCATTCTACCAAATCACAACAACACTATCAAAAATCATCGGTAGCAACTTTACGTTATGTGGATGAGACAGAAGCATTAACGCATCTTCAAGCAACCATTAGCAAATATAAACCTGTACCAAGTATTACGGTTAAAGATGTTATAGAAAAGATTAGAGATATTGCTGATAATGCAGACAGTTATACCGAAGCAGAGATTCAAGAAAAAATCAAAGCCATTCGAACACAACTTGATAATCCTCTTGAAGGAGATAGAAACGTACGTGATATTGAGATAGCCAAAGCATTGGTAGATTTATCTGAATTGACCAATCAAAGTTATTTAGAAGATGTATTTACTTTTCAAGGGGATGGAACCACGCAACTCTCTCAAATTATTAAAGAGATGGCATTGAATGACAATAACAACAATATTGTTGACTCCAAAGAAGAGAATTCAACCAATATTATTGAAGTCAGTAAAAAAGCGACTTTAGCTGTTGCAAGAAACATAAAATCAATCAGTGATCGCTTAGGAAATGCCTTGGCTACCGTACCTCAACATTACCATTTTACGTATGAAGGTTTTGATATTGGTATCGATAACATTGCAACACTTCGTACAACACTTTTAGCGACGGCTTCTAAAATGAGTTGGGCAACAGCGTATAGTGTGGGTGTTGATGATAACTATAAACCACAAACCTATACCGATGCCAATGGAAGTAAATATCAATTTACAGACAGCGAGATTCACCAAGATGCGATGCTTAACAGTCCTGATTTTGGAAAAGCCATTGACCAAACCAGTTTAGATTTAGCAAAAAGCTATTTAACTGAATCGGCATTGATTTTAAAAGATTTGGATGCTTATTTAATGAGAGAAGATTTAAATGAAAGCACAACAAACACCACCGAAAATACGGATTCCAATCAAGAGGTAATTGATTATGGAGCCAAACTTTATCAAGTACTTTCTGATGGAAATGGTACCGTTACCGTTACCGATAAAAATAACAGTGAGGGTAAAAAAGAAGAAATGGAAATTGCTGTTAATCGACTCTTTAAGCTTGATACGGCTCCTAAAGTGAGTGACTTAGGTAC
>DYMW01000090.1 GCA_020721385.1 Sulfurovum sp.
TCCAAACGAGCCCAACAACTTTTAAATGCCGACTACAGTTCAGGAAAACCTTTAAAAATGGCTCTCATGCACTGTGTTAGAAAAATTGCTAAGAGGATTAAAGGAAATTAGTACTATAATTATAAAACATTAAAAAATATTTTATAATAATTATGGAAATACAATGATTCACTTTAACCTACTCCTCTTAAGCATTATTCTAGCATTTGGTACCCTTTTGAATGCTCAAACGTTTATTGTCTCACCGACAGGAAAAGATAAAAATCTAAAACGCTCTATTGCAAAACTTAAAGAGGGTGACACCCTTCTGCTTAGGGGTGGAGAATATCCACTGAAACGTCCATTAAAAATCACCAAAAGTATTACGTTAAAAGCCTACCCAAATGAGACCCCAATTTTAGATGGTTCACTTCCTGAATTTATCACCACGCCCAATAATGAATGGGAAATAGTAGATGCCAAATTACATATCTATCGCTCTACCAAAACCTATCCTAAAGTCAAAGAGTTAAGTGCCTTTTTGGGTGAAAAAGAGAACAATTATGCCTTGATTGTCTACAAAGACAAAGAGCCATTCTATGCAACCAATGAGCGTTATTTAGGAGACAATCACTATTATGCAGGAGCTGGTATTTTTTATGATAAAAGTTCTCACCATATTTATGTTCGCCTTCAACACAGCCGATATCAAACGTCAGATTTTAACTTTCCAAAAAGTCTTGACCCAAGAAAAACGTCACTGCATATTGGTACTTTACATCAGGCTATTAGAATTCAAGGTTCCAATATTAACATTGAAGGTCTTACCATTAAAAACAGCTATGCAGGAGTTTATATTGATGAAAACTCAGACCATATCAATATTAAAAAATGTACCTTTCAACCACGTTATTATGGAGTGATTATTAGAAAACAGAGCAACCACATTGCCATTAATCATAACACCATTGCGTGTAACATCCCCGATTGGGTTCCACGCTCCGATGTAAAACGTCCTCGTGGTGTTTTTCCTCCTGCAAAAAGCTATCATGGTTCAGGTATTGAATTGGCTGATGGACAAAGCCACCATATTGAGATAGGAAAAAATACCATTCAAAGCTGTTTTGATGGAGTTCACATGGCACAAACGTTTCATGATGTGCATATTCATAATAACTTTTTTCATACCATTCGAGATGATGCCATTCACATGGGCAGTAGCTCGTACAACATGGAAATTGACCACAATAAAATGGTAAAAGTCTATTTGGGTGTCAGCTACCATGGACGAGATACCACCCTGCCTCAAAATGTAGGTAGCATTTATATTCATCACAACATCATTGACACCTCTATACCACAATTTATTGGAAGAGAAGACCCCCACAACCTGTTACCTCTGTTTATGCATGGATACAACAACACAGGATGGGGTTCAGGACGACCGTTTGGTTCACACGCTGCCAAAGCCATTACGACCCCTGACCCATGGAAAATTTATAACAATACCTTACTTGGTATGGATGGTGGAGATAGATTGGGATTTGGTCAATGTTACCGTCACAAACCTTTTGATAGTAACAATCCGCATGAAGTCTACAACAATATTTTTTTAATGGTGGGAAATCACTATATGGGAAGAGAGTGTCGAATAGAAGATGGTTCAACCAAAATGGATGGCAATTTATATTGGCGTGTCACAAATGAAGCGTCACCAAAACCCTTTTTCTATAACTATGATAATCATGATTTTAAAGATTTAAATGCTCTAAAAAAACAAACAGATGAAAAATGGGAAAAAAAGGGTATTGAAGCTGACCCACAATTGAATGATAAATATATCCCTGCATTAGGCAGTCCAGCAAAAGAAGGAGGAGTGGATTTGAGTTTGCGACCATGGTCTGGTGTGACCAAGGCAACGTATAGAGGAGCAATCGCTCCATACTAATTAATTTGTAGCGTATTTACCTTGACTTAATTCACTTAAAAACGCTTCAAGTGAATAGGTTTGTCGAGCATCTTTGGTCATAACATGCACAAGAATATCGCCTAAGTCAATAACAACCCAATCATCGCTCTCATCAACGTGTAAAAACTCTTCACCCAATGGTTTAAGTTCATCTTTGAGTTGTACCGCCAATGAGGCAGAGTGTTTTCCACCCAATGAGTTGGCAATCACCACACGTTTTGCAAGATAATCAATATCTTCTAAATTAAAAACTTCTATATTTTCTGCTTTTTTGCTATCTAAAAAGGTAACAATTCTCTCTATTCTATCGTCCATATTCATATGGTTTTATCCTTTTGTTCGTAATAATTCTAACACTTCATCTTTGATGAGGTCATCTATATTTTCAATCTCTTCTGCGGTTCGTATTTGGGTCGAACTCACATCTTGATTCACTTCTAATAATATCACATGAGCCAGTACCGAAGTATCTGCTTTGTACCCTGCCCTTGTTGCTACTACCCACGTTACTTGTTTATTTAACCACTCAAATTGATGCCACTTTTCAATCGATGCCAAATTATCTGCCCCAATAATCAGATATTTAACCTCATACTCTTTTTGAAAATGGGCTAATGTTTGGACTGTTGGTGTTGCTTTTCCTTGACCAATCTCATAATCATCAACCATCACTTTGGGAAAAGCTTTAAACACCTCTTTTGTCCATCTTAACCGTTGAGTTGGGGTTGCCAATGAACTGGTTTTAAAAGGGTTTAAATAGGCAGGAACAACAATCAATTTATCAATATTTAACAATTCTAATGCAACCTTAACCACGCTTTGGTGTCCAAAGTGTGGAGGGTCGAAACTACCCCCAAAAAGTGCAACCGTTTCTAGGGTATCTTTAAACAAGCAATAACCTCTATTTATGTAACATATAAAGAATTTTAGCATATTAAACTAAGGGATGAATGAATGGCTGTAAAAGTTGCGATAAATGGACTAGGACGAATTGGAAGATGTGTTGCTCGAATCATTGCTGATAGAGATGATATTGAGTTGGTTGCTATCAATGCAACGGGTTCTGAAAGTATGATTGAGTATGGTCTTAAGTATGATTCTGTTCATGGAAAAAGAATGGATGTTAGTGTTAAAGATGGCTTTGTCAATATGGGGAACACAAAAGCAAAACTTTTTGCTGAACGTGACCCTGCTAAAATTGCTTTTGCAGAAGCGGGTGTAGAAGTTGTTTTAGAATGTACAGGTGCATTTTTAACAGCGGAGTCAGCTCAAGCCTATCTTGACAATGGTGTTAAAAAAGTTCTTTTCTCTGCTCCTGCCAAAGATGATACAGCCACCTTTGTTATTGGTGCGAATGAAAATGAATATGCAGGTCAAGCAGTGGTTTCCAATGCAAGTTGTACCACCAATGGTTTGGCTCCTATTGCCAAAGTATTGGATGATGCTTTTGGAATTGAATCAGGACTAATGACCACCATTCACAGCTATACATCTTCTCAACCAATTTTAGATGGGAAAGATAAAAAAGACCCAAGAAAAGGTCGTTCAGGTGCAGTTAACCTCGTACCAAGTAGTACAGGAGCAGCCAAAGCCATTTCTAAAGTTTTACCACAATTGGCAGGTAAACTGAACGGTCAAGCCATTCGTGTTCCAACACCTGATGTCTCTATGGTCGATTTAACCGTTAACCTCAGTAGAGAAGTAACGCTTGAAGAGGTACAAGAAGCATTTAGAATAGCATCAGAAGGTTCACACAAAGGTATTTTAGGAATAGACAATGAGTATTGTGTCTCTCAAGACTTTGTAGGTGAAGCACGAAGTACGGTTGTTGCAATGGATACCATTCAAGTGATTGGTGGCAAAATGGTTAAAGTGCTTTCATGGTATGACAATGAATGGGGATATTCTTGTCGATTGGTAGATATGGCTGTACACATTAGTAAAGGATTGTAATTTATGAGAACCATCAAAGATTTAGTAGACATTTCAGGAAAAACTGTATTTATTCGTTGTGACTTTAACGTGCCAAAAGATGAAGATGGCAACATTACCGATGACAGAAGAATGAGAGGGGCTTTACAGACCATTCGATACTGTTTAGACCGTAATTGTAAAGTTATTTTAGCATCACACTTTGATCGTCCAACACCAGGTGTTTATGAAGAACAATACTCTTTGGCAACGGTGGTTACACGACTCAAAACTTTGTTAAAGATTGCTTCAAAAATTACGTTAGCCAATGATGTTGTAGGTGTTGATGCACAAGCAAAAGTAGCCGAATTAAAAAATGGTGAAGTTTTAGTTCTTGAAAACCTTCGTTATGAAGCAGGTGAAACTAAAAATGATGCAACGTTTGCAAAACAATTGGCAGACATGGCAGACATTTACATTAATGATGCTTTTGGTGCTTGTCACAGAGCCCATGCTTCAATAGAGGCAATGGCACATCTCTTTGATGAAAACCATAAAGCAGCAGGTTTTCTTTTGGCTAAAGAGGTTAATTTTTTTGAAAAAACACTAGAAAAACCGATGCGTCCATTTGTAGCGGTTGTTGGAGGGTCTAAAGTTTCAGGTAAACTTGAAGCCTTAAAACAACTGCTTGACAAAGTTGACAAAGTAATCATTGGTGGAGGAATGGCATTTACCTTCCTTAAAGCCCAAGGATATGAAATAGGTAACTCACTCGTTGAAGACAACCTACTTGATGAAGCCAGAACCATTATGATTAAAGCCAGAAAACAAGGAGTCAAATTTTACCTCCCTGTTGACTTCGTAATTGCCCCTGAATTTTCAGATAAATGTGTGGCAAAATATGTTCCTTCTCAAGAGATTCCATCAGGTTGGATGGGTCTGGATATTGGACCTGCAAGTTCAAGACTTTTCCGTGAAGTTATTAACGATGCACAAACCATTATTTGGAATGGACCAATGGGTGTTTATGAGATGGATAAATATGCCAAAGGAAGTATTAAAATGTCACACAATATTGCTGATACCCATGCAACAACCATTGTTGGTGGTGGAGATACGGCTGATGTGGCTCAAAAAGCTGGAGATGTCGATGAAATGACCTTTGTAAGTACAGGTGGAGGAGCAAGTCTTGAGCTTATTGAAGGAAAATTACTTCCAGGTATTGAAGCTTTAAAAATGTAGGTTGCAATTTATTGTATTCCTAACATAATAAATATTTAAAAATATGTGGTGCATTAAAATGTACCACACAATAATAAGGTAATCAATGATATACGCAGCAAACTTTAAAACCAATCACACCAGAGAATCTACCAAAAACTACCTCAAAGAACTTCAATTCCATCTCCATCATAAAAAAAGTGAAGATAGAATTTTCATTTTCCCTCCATTAACAGCACTTGATAACTATAGTGGTGATTTTACCATTGGAGTTCAAAATGCTTATCCTGTCAACAATGGTGCTTTTACAGGTGAAGTGGGTATGGAACAACTTTTGGAATTCAATATCAACACCATTTTAATCGGTCACAGTGAACGACGAGATATTTTGAATGAATCTCAAATTGATGTCGCTAAAAAATTTGCTTTTTTTAAAGAGCAAAATTTTGAGATTATCTACTGTATTGGTGAACCGCTTGAAATACGCGAACAAGGATTAACTGCTGTTATGGAACATCTTTTAGCACAATTTGAAGGTATTGATACCACCTATAACAAACTCATCGTAGCCTATGAACCTATTTGGGCAATTGGAACAGGTAGAAGTGCAACAATTGAAGAGATAGCCTCAACACATACCGCACTCAAACAATCTGTCAACAAACCTCTACTCTATGGTGGCAGTGTTAAAGGAACCAATATTGCTGAAATCTCTGCTATTGATAATGTAGATGGTGTTTTGGTTGGTGGAGCTTCACTTAAAACCGAGACTTTTTTAGAGTTGGTTTTGCATTAAAAACAAATATGAGAAAAGTGCTATAA
>DYMW01000091.1 GCA_020721385.1 Sulfurovum sp.
AAAATCGCCATTATGGGTGCCATGCCCGAAGAGATAGAACCCCTTTTAGCCCGCGTAGAGAATGTTAATAAAGTTGAGTATGCCTCAAACAGCTACTATGAAGCAACCTACAAAGGTAAAGCGTTGGTGATTGCTTACTCTAAAATAGGAAAAGTTTTTGCATCGTTAACGGCTACGATTTTAATCGAAAAATTTGGTTGCGATACCTTGCTTTTTTCGGGTGTGGCAGGGGGAATTAATCCTGATTTGAAAATTGGTGATTTGATTATTGCCGATGCTTTATGTCAACACGATTTGGATATTGTGGCATTTGGTCACCCTTATGGGTATGTGCCAGAGGGTGAAGTGTGTATTGCAACCGATACACATTTACGTGATGTTGCCAAAGAGGTTGCTCAAAAAAATGGGTTAACACTAAAAGAGGGAATCATTGCAACTGGTGACCAATTTGTGGCTTCCAATGAACGCAAAACATGGATTTCAGATACCTTTAAAGCCGATGCGTTAGAGATGGAAGGGGCTTCCGTAGCCGTGGTGTGTAATGCGTTAAACGTCCCATTTTTTGTTCTTCGTTCCATCAGTGACACCGCCAATGATGATGCAGGAATGGATTTTGATGAATTTATGGTTGGTTCAGCCAAAATATCGGCCAATTTTATTTTGGATATGGTAGAAAACATTGAATAAACTAAAAATTTCTAAAAAGCTTTTAAGGGTTGCAGGAAAAACCAATGCCAATTTTAGACTCATTGGCGAGGGTGACAAAGTTTTGGTAGGGTTAAGTGGTGGAAAAGATTCACTTTCACTCATTCATATTCTTAAACACATTCAACAACACGCTCCTTTTAAATTTGAGTTTGAAGCGTGTACCATTAAATATGGTATGCCCGATGAAAACTATGCCTATTTGGTCGAACATTGTCAAGCACACAACATTAAACATACTGTTTATGACACCAATATTTTTGAAATCTCTCACGATACCATACGTGAAAACTCTTCGTTTTGTTCCTATTTTTCACGTATGCGACGTGGGGCATTGTACAACTTTGCCCAAGAGCATGGATTTACAAAAGTGGCATTGGGTCACCATTTTGATGATACGGTTGAGAGCTTTTTTATGAACATGTTTTACAATGGTAGCATGAGAGCAATGGCTCCTATTTATAAAACCGAACGGGGGTTTCACCTCATCCGTCCACTCATTGAAGTACGTGAAAAACAGTTACGTGCCTTTGCCGATGATAACAATTTGCAACCCATTGGTGATGAAGCGTGTCCTGCAATGCTCAAAGATGTTAAAATGCCCTATGCCCGAGCCAATATGAAAGTATGGTTAGAAGATTTGGAAAAAGGAAACAGCAATGTCTTTAAAATGATAAGTGCTTCCTTTAAACACATTCACGATGAAACTTTTTTAGACCCAACACGTTGGAATAGAGACGATATTTAACCCTTAAAACGATTCCTCTCTCTTTTTATTATTCCTAGTGTTAGAGGGGTGTGTACCCTCCAACACGCCTAAACCCAAACACAAATCCCCAAACAACACCTTAGCCAAAAATTGGCAAGATTGGTATTTTAAATAAAAGGACTATAGGCATAAAATACAAATATTTTTATATATTTATTTAGCCTATTTTTTTATTAAAAAATTTAGTTTGATTGTGATAAAATGAAATACTTTAAAATGAATGGAATATTTATGCCTATAAGAACTTTTTTCTCTCTACTCTTTATTATCGCTGGTTTACTCTTATTGCTTCTATATTTTTTGCCTGAAATGATTATAAATACGTATACTTTACTTTTTAACCATCATGACTTTTCCATACAATTTGTTCAAATACTCTTAATGGTGATTGCCAGTCTTGCACTTATAGGCTTACTTGTGAGTAACTATTATATTCAAAAAATTCAATTGGTACGACAAATTAAAGAGGCAGAAAATCGGTTAAATATTGAAATCATTCATGCTGAATTAGAAGCCTTACGTCAATAATCGAATTTCGGTTATAATACAATCACTATTTTATATTTACAAGGAGACATCATTATGTCAAAATTTTTTGGTTTACTTTTTGTTCTTTCACTCTCTGTTTTTCTCTTTTTTTGGCTCTCTCCAGCTAATGTAGAAACTCCTTCATCGAGTACCAAACAAATATCCAATGGTTATGCACAACAAAAAATGACCATGCCTTCGGTATCTATCGAAAATGACATTTCTAGTGACAATTCGTTGGTTATCTTAATGGCTTTAGGTTCTTCTATTTTCTCTTTTTTTGGTTTTTTACTCTCTTTTCGTTCAAACCATAAAGAGAACCAACTTCTCGACTTAAAAAAAGAGCGAGAACAACTAGAGATGCAAAAACTTCAAGCTGAAATTGATTTGTTAAGAAAATCAAGTTAGTCTTAAAAAATGATGAAAAAGTATGCACTAGACAAACTTGTTATTTGTAATAATTGTCATACAGTACATCAAAAAATTCCTCTGCATCAAGGAGGAAAAGCCCTTTGTAGTCGTTGTGACGCTGTAATTTATCGTCAAGATGACACCATAATTGAAAAAACTTTAGCCATTACCCTGACCGCGTTTATCTCCTTACTTATTGCTTTTCAATCT
The DNA here is from genome assembly GCA_020721385.1 of Sulfurovum sp. Classification (GTDB taxonomy): domain Bacteria; phylum Campylobacterota; class Campylobacteria; order Campylobacterales; family Sulfurovaceae; genus UBA1140. Next base: position 2,624 of record DYMW01000091.1, read on the forward strand.
ACCATTCTTACCATTAACATCAATGGCTTAGAACAAAGCCTTACACTGACTTCTTTGTTTGTGGTGATACTTGAAAATGAGCAGTATCTTATTGCGGTGATGCTTGTTTTTTTAATTGTTATCTTTCCGCTTATGATTTTACTTTCATTATTGACCATTTTAACCCTAATGAAACTTAAAAAATCAGGTTATCTGGTCAAACGTCTTCTAATACTTTTGGCCTATATTCTACCTTGGAGTATGGTGGATATTTTCTTTATCTCTATTTTAGTTGCCATGGTCAAACTCTTTGATTATGCCAAAATAGAACTCGGCATTGCATTTGGTGCGTTTATTCTTACCTTGATACTCGATATATTTATTACTAAAAACATCAGCTTTTATGAACTCTGGAATCAACATGATACGATATATGGAGAAACACATGTCAAAGAGAAATAAACTCCTCCTCTGTCCCATTTGTGAAGCAGTTAACATTGATACAGGAAAAGAGATCCTCTGTAGGCGTTGTCACTCCAAAATCTACAAACCTAAAAGAATCGCTTATCATAAAACCTTAGCCTTTCTCATTACAGCGATGATACTCTACATCCCCGCCAATCTTTATCCCATACTCATTAACAAGCAATTTGGCGTTCAAAGTGAAAGTACCATTTTAGGAGGAATTATGCACCTTTGGGAATCGGGTTCCTATCCTGTAGCTTTGATTATTCTTGTAGCATCTGTTTTTGTTCCATTATTAAAATTTCTTTTTATAACCTATTTACTTATTTCAACCAAGTATAATGTTAACTCATCAAGGGTTGACAAACACAAACTTTTTCACATCACAGAAGCCATTGGTTCATGGTCAATGGTTGATGTGTTTGTGGTTGCCATACTCTCTGTACTGATTCATTTTTCAGGTATTCAAATCTATCCTGGTGTGGGTGCAACCGCCTTTGCCTTGATGGTCTTTTTTACCATGCTCTCAGCACTCTCATTTGATACACGATTAATAAAAAAAGAGGAATAAACCAGAATGCAACATCAATACAATATTCCAAAAGTCAAAGAATCAAAAGCCATTAAAATTTTGACCACCATTTGGATGGTTCCTATTTTAGCCATGATTATTGCTTTGTGGTTGGCATTTCAATACTACGCCAAGATTGGACCTACCATTGCAATATCGTTTAAATCCAATGCGGGTCTCATTGCCAATCAAAGCCAAATTAAATTCAAAGATGTCACCATCGGTATGGTCACCAAAATTTCACTTTCAGAAGATGGTACAGGAGTCATCATTCAAGCAAGAATGAACAAAGAGGTGACTCCCTATCTGAATGCTAAAGCAAAATTTTGGATTGTCCATCCCGATGTTGACGCCAATGGAATTACAGGAATGGATACCCTACTCTCGGGTTCTTATCTTGAACTTTATGGAAGTAAAAGTCACAGTGAAGAAGAGAATCAGCAACAATTTATAGGACTTGATGACCCGTATATTGATTATGATGCCAAAGGAAGATACTACCAACTCTTTGCACCCAACACCAACAATGTCAACGAAGGAAGCAATGTCTATTACCGTATGATGAAAGTGGGACGGGTTGAACGGGTTACTGTTTCCCCTGATGGAAAACACATTAACTTTACCCTTTTTGTAGAGGATAAATATACCCCATTTATCAACTCAAAAAGTCAATTTTATACCCCAAGCAACTTTGCAATGGATTTTTCAAAAGCCAAAATGGACTTTACCATTGCCAACTTTTCACAAATTGTGCATGGAGGCATTGCCATTTACACCCCTTCTCAAACCATTACGCAATACCATCCCATTCCTGAAAATCATCTCTTTCCTCTCTATAAAAGTTTAACTGAAATGAAATCCAAACATCTTGCTAGCAATGGTGAAGAGAAAGTCTATCAATTTAATTTTCAAGATAAAATCACCAACCTTGAAATTGGTATACCTATCAAATTTAATGAGTTTCAAATCGGTTATGTCAATGACATAGAGAGCCACTATGATGATGTGACGCAAAGTATCCAATCAACCGTTTTTGGTATTGTCCATGTCGATGTGTTTGACAGCAATGCCACCAAAGGAGAAGCCATTATCACGCAACTGGTTCAAAAAGGCTTAAAAGCACAACTTGCCCAATCAATGCCCATGATAGGATCGCAATTTATCAACTTGATTTTTGACAACAACCAAACTGCAACCATTGTTAAAAATCAACCTTATGATATTTTCCCAACCCTTCAAGCAACAACTCAACCCGATATGATGGCTGAGGTAAACGCCATTTTAATCAAAGTAAAAAATCTGCCCATAGAAAAATTACTCAACGCTCTAACCTCAATGGTCGATGAAAACAAACAACCGATTCAAGTATTGATTGGAACGTTAACCAAAACGGTGGAGAACCTGAATAAACTCACCAATGCCCAATCGTTTCAATCGATGCCCAATGAGATTAACCAATCGCTCAAAGAGTTACAACAAACCTTACAAACGATACAAAATTTAACCCAAAGCTACAACAATGATTCGCAATTTTCACTCGAACTCTCAGCTACTTTAAAAGAGGTCTCCTTGGCTGCAGAATCGATTGAACGTGTCAGCCGTAAACTTGAGAAAAAACCAAATGCCCTACTGTTAGGAGATGACTAATGCAATCCATACTATCAAAATCAACACCATTGACCCTACTACTTTTGAGTTTACTCATGACAGGGTGCAGTACCAAATCTTACTACACTTTAGGAGACACTTCCAACATTCATGCCGATGCCAACTACACCCAAAGCATTGCTGTTGAAAAAGTAGACATTCCAAAATATCTCAAAGACACCACCTTGGTAAAACAAATTACCCCTTATCAAGTAATTATGATTAAAGATGCCCATTGGCTCACCCCCATGCAAAAACGTTTAACCAATGTGCTTATTAGTTATTTGCAACAATCTTTAAACAATCCAAACGTCTATCTCTATCCATGGGAGAGTAACATTAAAACAACCCAATATAAGGTATCGCTCAAAATTACAAAATTTATTGCTTATAAAAAAGAGGTTATTTTAGAATCAAGCTATCAAATTACCAACCTTCAATCCAAAAAACATCAAACCAAACTCTTTTCAACCTCCATTCCAACCAAAGAAAATACAGAAAGCATGATGGAATCAATGGAGAAAGCCTATTTTCAACTGGCAAATGAGATAAAAAAAGAGATTATAAAA
>DYMW01000092.1 GCA_020721385.1 Sulfurovum sp.
TGGTGGAGATACACCAACTGGTGGAGATACACCAACTGGTGGAGATACACCAACTGGTGGAGATACACCAACTATTACTAAAGCAACGGGTACAGGACTAGCAAGTAAAGGGCCATTTAGAGCAGGCTCTGAAGTTATAGCTTATGAGCTGGACGACAATGGTGCAAGAACAGGAAAGAGCGTTACGACTCAAACTATTGACAAGAAGGGTACTTTTACAATTGAAATTGATTGGGAAGGGGCAACGGAGTTGGTTGTTAGAGGTGATTATTTAGATGAGTCAACAGGAGATTATTTAAGTGGTGGAGAGCTTTCAGCTATTTTAAGTATGAAGATTGGAGAAGAGAGACCTGCAAGTGTTAACCTCTTAACAACGATTGCTGCAGCTGTAACCAAAGAGAAGATGGAGAGTGGGCAATCGGTAGATGATGCGAAAAAAGAAGCTTCTGAAGATGTGGAAAAACTTTTTAACATTCAGCTTGATGAGGGTGAAACATTAGAAGAGCTTGATGTTGTGAGTAGTGGAAATGGTAATGGACAGCTATTACGTTTTTCAGCTTCATTCTCAAAAGTTGATGATCTTTCAGGACTTTTAGAAGATATTAAAGAAGATATACAAGAGAACAACGGTACGTTCGGTGATGCAGCCAAAGAAGCACTTAAAGAGGTAAAAAAGAAAGCTAAAAAGATTGATGGTGATAAGGTTGTTGAAAACTTAAAAGGAACTTTAGGTGAAGAGGGTGATGATATTCCTGAAAGTCTAGAACAAAATGGTACTTTGGCTTGGGATCATAATATCTCTTTTGAAGATGAAGTCGATGCCTTTAGAGAGACAGCTTATATTTCTAATGAAGTTGTGGTATCAGGTATTTATGGTGAAAGTGCATCTATTTCAATTGCAGGTGGTGCATACAGCATTGATGGACAAGAGTTTACAGCAATAGCTGGTCGAGTATTTAATGGACAAACTTTAAGAATTGAAAATAACTCTTCTACAGCATTTTTAGAGACAGTTACGGCAATCGTGACTCTTGGTGGTATTGAAATTCCTTACAGTATTACAACGCAAGCCAATCCTTTTGTAGCAGATGCTAAACCAAACAAGTTTACTTTTGGAGTAGAAAGAAAAGTTGCTTTAGGTACAACAGTAACAAGTAGCACAGTAACGGTTACAGGTATTAATGTTGAAGTGCCAATATCTATTCAAGATGGGTTCTATTCTATTAATGGGGGAGCATATACGGATATTGATGGTGTTGTAAATGCTGATGATAATATTACAGTTCAGCATAACAGTGCTTTAGATTATGCTACAAAAACCAAAACATTTGTCACTATTGGTGGTGTTCAAGGACGGTTTATGTCGGTGACTGAACCTAAAGATGTACAACCTGATACGTTTGTTTTTACTCAAAAAAGTGATGTTAATATTTCTACATTAGTAGAATCCAATGTGGTAACCATTACAGGAATTAATGCTCCTGCAACCGTTTCAGTAACAGCTGGAGCTGAGTTTAAGATAGGAAATGGTGTATGGCAATCAGCAGATGCCAACATTAGCAATGGATTTGCATTACAAGTTCGACATACCTCTTCATCTGATTTTAAAACAAAAACAACAACGTTGGTAACCGTAGGTAAACGCGTTAAAGCATTTGTAAGTAAAACAAAAGCAGAGGATGCAGATAGAATACCAGATAGCTTTAAGTTTGAAACAAAAATTGAGCAGAATCTTTCTACAGAGGTAGAGAGTAATGAGATTAATGTTTCTGGAATTAATAGAGATGATGTTTTAATTAAAGTAAGTAATGGTGGAGAGTATAGTATTAATGGAGAGACATATACGGATGCTAATGGTACAGTGAGTCCTGGTGATACCATTAAGGTTAGACATACGACTTCATCTACAGAGTTTAGAGATAGACAGGAAACTATTTTAACCATTGGTGGAGTTAGTGGTAACTTTAAAACCATTACTATTAAAAAAGATGATAGTCCAGATCTCTTTACTTTTACAACACAAGAGGGGGTAGAACAAAATAGTACGGTAACCTCAGAAAGTGTGACGATTACAGGAATCAATACTGAAGTTCCAATAGCTATTGTCAATGGAAATGGTGCAATTGTCGGTGGTGCTACAGTGGTTAATAATGGTGATACTATTCAAGTAGAACATATTTCAGCATCAGCACAAGGTCAAAAGTCTATTACCATTCTACAAGTTGGAAAAGTTAAAGTCTCCTTTAAAAGTATAACAGCGTTATTGGCTCCTAGCATCAGTGGTACACCATCTAGTAGTGTCGAACAAGGTGTAAATTATAGCTTTAAACCAACAGTTGATTTGGTAGCAGGAGGTAAAGTTGAACATTGGTCTATTATTAATAAACCAGATTGGCTAATTTTCAATACACTAAATGGAAAGTTAACAGGAACTCCTAGTAATGATGATATTGGGAGTGCTATAGGTATTGTTATTGTTGCATCAAACGGAGTTGGTGAGAGTAATATTACTTTTGATATTGGTGTGACAAATGTGAATGATAATCCAACGATAGATGCTATACCTACTAGTAGAGTAGCACAAGACAGTAACTTTACATCATTTACTCCAACTATTGTTGATGTGGATAGTGGAGATACACATACCTTTACTCTTGCTAATAATCCAGATTGGATGGATATTAATGGTTCAACAGGAGAGGTTTTTGGAACAAGATCTTTAGGTAATGCTGATGTAGGAGTTATTTCAAATATTGTTATTACGGTAACGGATAGAGATGGTGCAACAGCAACGTTTACCTTCTCTGTAGAAGTTACCAATAGTAATGATGCTCCTGTTATTTCAGGAACAGCAAATACTACGGTTGATGAGGGAACACTTTATAGTTTTACGCCAACAGTTACTGATGCCGATATGGGTGATACAAAACTTTTTACAATTTCTGGAAAGCCAGTATGGGCAACCTTTGATTCTGTAACAGGTAGATTAAGTGGTACACCAGTAAATGCTAATATAGGGACAACAACAGGAATTGTAATTTCTGTAACAGATGGAGCTGGAGCAACAGCAAGTTTAGATTTATTTAATATTGAAGTTGTTAATGTTAATAATGCTCCTGAAATTTCTGGTCTTCCAAAGATTAGAATAGATGAAGGTGCTAGTTATAGCTTTACTCCAACAGTTCGTGATATCGATGCAGACGATACAAAAGCATTTACAGTAAGTGGTAATCCAACATGGTTAACCATTGATTCTACTACAGGTACTTTAAGTGGTACAGCTGAAGTTGGAGAAAACAGTAATGTTGTTATTACGGTAACGGATGGAGCAGGTGCTACAGATACTTTAGCGTTTACATTGGCTGTTAAAGATGTAAATGAGGCACCAGTGCTTACAGCTATTCCAACTAAAAGTGTAAATGAAGATGCATCAACAACAGTTAATTTAGTAACCACGGATCCAGATAGTGATGCAGAACATTTTTATACGGTATCAACCGATACAACCAAAGTTCTTGCAACCGTTTCAGATAATACTTTAACGTTGACTCCTAAAGAAAATGTTAATGGCGATGTAACGGTACGTGTTACGACGAGTGATGGTACATTAACGGATACCAAAGAGTTTACATTGAGTATTGCTCCTGTGAATGATGATCCCGTACTTGAAGCAATAGCAGATCAGAGTGTGGTAGAAGATGCAGTAGCATTTAACATTACCATGGTTGGAACAGATGTGGATGATGGGGATACTTTAACGTATGTTGCAAACAGTTCAGAGACCAGTGTGGTTACGGTTAGTGTCAATAATAACATTTTAACCATTACACCGATTGCTGAAGCAACAGGTGAATCAACCATTACAGTTAAAGTTAATGATGGGACGATTGATAGTAATGAAGTTACATTTAAAGTAACCATTACAGCTCAAAATGATGCACCACTTTTAGCTTTAATATCCGATGTGAACATCAATGAAGATGAGAACAGTACGGTTGAGTTAAATGCGACAGATGTGGATGATGGAACGTTAACGTATAATGTTGTTTCTACCAATACAACGTTGGCAAATATTTATGTGGTTGCTGAAACTTTACATATAGAGCCTGTTCAAGACAAGTTTGGAGAGAGCAATGTAACGGTTACGGTAACCGATACAGAAGGTCTTAAAGCAACACAATCATTTAGATTAATCGTGAATGCTGTAAATGATGCTCCTGTTATTTCAGGAACACCCAATGGTACTGCAAATGAAGATGAAGCATACAGCTTTATTCCAACATTTAGTGATGTTGATGAAGATAACTTAACGTTAAGTATTGTAAATCTACCGACATGGGCTGAGTTTAATGCAACAACAGGTGTATTGAGTGGTACCCCAACAAATGATGATGTGAATATTACAACAGATATAGTGATTTCTGTAACGGATGGAAATAAGACAGCTTCACTTCCAGCCTTTGATTTAGAAGTCGTGAATGTCAATGATGCTCCAGTAGCAGGTGATTTAAATGTTACAGTGAATGAAGATGGAAACATCACAATTAATCTCGCAGCACTAATAAGTGATATCGATATGGATGACAATATTACTCCCGTAGGCATTACTTCTCCAAGATTAGGTGAAGTGTTTGACCAAACTGATGGAACAGTAGTCTATAGACCAGTATTAAATGCTAATGGTAATGACAGCTTTGTTTATACAATAACTGACGGTACAGTTGAAGTCAATGGAACCGTAAATATTGTCATTAGTCCTGTGGCAGATGTACCAAATATTGTTTTGAGTTCATTGCCTAAGTTTATAACAGAAAATACAGTATTTAATGGTACGGTGCAGGTAATTGATCCTGATTTAAATGATACACATACATTCGTAGTGAGTGGAAACCCTTTATGGTTTACAATGAGTTCTACAGGAGCAATTACAGCGCGTCCACTTAATGCAGATTTAGGTGTTTATCCTATGAGTGTTACTGTAACTGATGGTACGGCATTAACCGCAACTGTAGACTTTAACGTGATAGTAACCGATGTAAATGATGCACCAACAGCTGTTGATGACAGTGCAAATGTTAATGAAGATGAAAATGTAAGTATTAATGTATTGGCGAATGATACTGATCCTGATGGTGCGGATAGTAAGACTTTAGTGAGTGTAACTGCTCCTCAACATGGTACAGCAGTTATTGTTAATGGAGAAATTCTTTATACCCCATTATTAAACTATTCTAGTAGTGATACATTTGGTTATACAATGAAAGATAAAGAAAATGTTGAGTCATCAGCTACTGTTAGGGTTACTATTGTTCCTGTGAATGATGCACCGATATTAGCTACCATTGCGAATGTCGTTATGAATGAAGATGATAGTGAAAAAAGAGTTACATTGAGTTCTACTGATATAGAAAATGATACGGTGACTTATAGTTTATCAAACAGTTTTGTTTCTGAGAAAGTTTCGAATGATCCTGCTAATGTGACCATAGAAGGTAATGAATTGGTTGTTATACCTCATGCTAATGCATTTGGAGTAATGAGTGTAACAGTTGTTGCGAGTGATGGAATAGCAGAAGACAATCAAACAATTACCATTACCGTAAATCCTATTAATGATGCACCAGTGTTGGAATCAATAAATGGTATAACAATGGTAGAAGATGCTACTCCTGTAACAGTAAACTTAACTTCAAGTGATGAAGAGAATGGAACAATTACGTATAGTGCAAGCTCTTCAGACAAAACCAAAGCAACGGTCAGTGTGAGTGGTACAACTTTAACCGTAACACCAGTTGCA
>DYMW01000093.1 GCA_020721385.1 Sulfurovum sp.
TTTAACACTTGTTTTACATCAAGAATTAAAAAAATAAAGCGTGTTATGATTGTTGTATAAAAATAGTTGGGAGCTAGACTATGAATAAAATTATCCATTTACTTCTTTTTATACTTATTAATTCTTTAATGGCAGAAGAGGGTAAAGAAGTTTTTGAGACTTACTGTTGGGGGTGTCACCATCAAACAGCGGTGGCTTTTGGTCCTCCCTTTGAAGAGATGGCTTCTAAACGTACGCAGGAAGAAATTCGAGCCATGATTACAAATCCTAAAGAGGTTTCTAAAGCTTTAGGGTATACACGTAATGCCATGCCACCATTTCAACTCTCTGATGAAAATTTAACAGCGATTACCGACTATATTCTCTCGTATAAACCAGATGAAAATAGTACCAAGGAGCGACAATAATGTTTCGACTCTCAAACCTTTTAAACTCTGTAGTCGAAGGAAAACCTGCACGTTCTCTTGATGGAAGCATTGCGATTTGGAACTTTACGAATCGTTGTAATCTATCGTGTTTGCACTGTTACTCTAAAGCTGATTTAAAAGCGGTGGATACTTTAACAACACAAAAAATACTTGATACTTTGCCAAAACTCAAAGCCAATGGGGTGAAGTTTCTTATTTTTTCTGGTGGTGAACCGTTGACACGTCACGATATTTATGAGATTGCCCAGCACTGTAAATTGCTTGGGATTGTGACTTATCTTTCGACAAATGGACTCTATGTCAAAAAAAGTAATGCTGAGAAGATTTTAGATACGTTTAATTATATCGGCATCAGTATTGATGGTAGCCAAAAGGTGCATGATGCATTTCGAGGATTAGAAGGTTCATTTATAGCTTCTATGAAAGCCGTTGATTTACTCAACAGTTACAATCAAACAAAAGTAGGTATTCGTTTTACTTTAACCAAAGATACGTATAACGATTTGGCGTTTATCTTTGAGTTGGCAGAGAAACATAACATTCCAAAAGTTTACATCTCTCATTTGGTTTATAGTGGTAGAGGACTTGATAATTTAATCATGGATTTAACAAAAGAACAACGTATAAAAGCCGTGAACTTCATTTTAGATAAAGCGTTTGAGTATCATGAAACAAAGCGTGATATTGAGATAGTCACAGGAAACATGGAGATGGATTCAATTCTCTTTTATAAGAAATTTATAGATAAATATCCACAACATACCAATGAGATGAAACAGCGATTGGTTGATTGGGGTGGAAACTCGGCAGGGCGAAAACTGCTCAATATTGACAGTGAGGGCAATGTTAAACCCGATCCCTTTTTCCCGTTTATTATTGGAAATATTTTTAATCAAGATTTTTCGGATATATGGACAAATACACCTACAGAACTGTTACAAAAATTACGTATTCATCCACGAGTCTTGTCTGGAAAATGTGAAAACTGTAACCATTTAACGATATGCAATGGTGGTTCACGAAGTAGAGCTTATGCTATTTATGGTGAACTGTGGGCAGAAGATCCATCATGTTATTTAGAAGAAGGAGTTTAAAAAATGAAAAAGATACTGTTAGGACTCATGACTACAGCAACCCTGTTTGCAGGAACACCCAGTGCAACTGAAAAGATATTTGTGGTAGAACGAGAGAGTGAATCGATTGCGGTTATCCATCAAGGATTGGCTAAATCTCACATGAAAAAGATGCACAACATGAATCATGGTGTCATTAAGTTTGATGGGAAAGATGGTTATTTAATTAGCCGTGATGGGTATGTGGTACATTTTGACCCTGTCACTGAAAAAGTGCTGAGTGAGTATAAAACCTCAAAAAGTGCCATTGGATTTGTGATAGGTAAAAACTACATAGCCGTAGCCAATTACGATGATAAATCGGTTGATATTTTAACCCGTGATTTAAAACCTATTGATAAAATTAAAACAGGTTCTAAAAATGTGGGCATTAAGATTTATAAAGATTATCTGGTGTTTGCACAGATGGACTCCGATAAAGTAACCGTACTTAACGATATAAATGCAGGAAAAGGAATACCGAATTTTAAACCCTTTAAAGAGTTTAAAGTAGGAGCCATGCCCTTTGATGCAATGATTCAAGAAAATATTTATATTGTAGGCTTTTTCCTAAGTAAATCGTTTGGGGTCATTGACTTGGATAAAATGGAATTTTCAGAGATTAATGTAACAGCTAAAGACAATAAACCTGTACTTAAAGTACCCCATTTTGGTTTTTGGTCATTAAGTGAAGATAAAACGTTTATTCCCGCTGTTGGCGACAATAAAGTGATGGTGTATGATAAAAGTTTTAAATTTATAACCAATATTGAAATGCAAGGATTACCCGTATTTACTGCCCTTAGTCCCGATGAAAAGTATTTGGCTGTGACCTTTTCAGGTAAAGATTTTCCAACCATTCAGATAGTAAATACCCAAACACTCAAAATTATCAAAACGTTTACCTTTACAGGAAAAGTATTGCATGTGCGTTGGTCAAAAGTTGACCACTATCTTTATGTTTCAGAAAATGACAGCAATCAGGTTAATGTGATTAATACCGATGAGTGGTTTTTAGAAAGAGAAATATTTCAAGTTAAAAGCCCATCAGGTATCTTTATTTATTCACAAGAGGAGACAAAGTAATGGTTTATTTAACAGGAGCTGGGCCAGGGGATATTGAGCTGTTGACCATTAAAGCCTTGCGTGTCGTGAAAGAAGCCGATGTGATTATTTATGACCGTTTGGCAAATCCTGATATTTTAAAAGAAGCCAAAGCGGGATGTGTTTTTGTTTATGTGGGAAAAGAGGACAAACACCATAGCCTTCCACAAGAAGAGATAAATGAAGTTATTTATCAAAATGCTTTAAAACACCATACAGTTGTTCGTCTTAAAGGGGGAGATCCTTTGGTCTTTGGACGAGGAGGAGAAGAGGGAATTTATTTACGCAAGCGAAATATTCAATTTGAATTTATCCCAGGGATTACCTCGGCGATTGCTGTACCAGAATATGCAGGTATTCCTGTTACTCATCGTGGTGTTACCGTTTCATTTAGAGTGGTGACAGGACATGAATCTAATAATAAAGAGCATTCACAAATTCCTTGGGAAAATTACAAAAGTGATGATACAATCGTTTTTTTAATGGGACTTCATCGATTACGAACCATCACTAAAAAATTAATGGAGATTGGTAAACCAAAAGATTATCCTATAGCAGTTATCAGTAGAGGAACGACCAAAGATGAACAAACCGTAGTAGGAACACTAGAGAATATTTGGAAATTGGCAAAAGATTTACCCACACCAGCACTAATTATCGTGGGAAAGGTTGTGAAGTTAAGAGAGCAGTTACATTGGTTTGAGGAAAAAGAATGTATAATCAATGAAAAAGGTACTTAAATGATTGAATTGCATGATATACCAATGTTTACTTGTTTGGATCAAAAATTTCATAAAGAACTTCAAAACAGTATATATATAAAAAAATTTTCTAAAAACAGTATTGTTTTTTATGAAGGTGATGAAAGCGATTATCTTTATATTTTATTTGAGGGGCAGGTACAGCTTTATAAGACCTCTCCTAAAGGTTCACAAGTTCAAATAAATCGGATGAAAGCACCCAATACCCTCGGTGAATATGCCTGTTTTGAAAAAAAACCTTTTCCTGCAACCTGTGAATTTATTACGGATGGGGTTATGGGATTGATGCACTTTGATAAAGTATACCAATATCTTGATGATAAAGAGTTCGCTTGGGGATTAATTAAATCGCTCACAAGTAAGGTGATGTTACTCTCTTCATTGGTACACAAAGAGACCATTCTCTCTTCAGAAGCAAAAGTTGCTGATTTGATGATTGAAGAGATAACCATTTTCAATCGATTAAAAAACAATGAGATAGCAGGAATTTTAAATTTAACCCCAGAGACTTTTTCTCGTGTGATTAGTAAGTTTAAAAAAAAGAGTATTGTTGCTATGGAAAATAATAAATTAAAAATTCTTAATCGTGAGGCACTCTATAAAATAGTTGAAACCAATACCGTAAAAGAGTGTAGCAATTGTATTTCTGCTTTTAAAGCTAAAATAGCCGTAGAAGAGGCAAAATAGTGTCATTTTTCCCCGTGTATATCAATCTTAAAAATCGCAAAATATTGTTGGTTGGTGGAGGTTCTATCGCCTTAGAAAAGTTGGAAAAGCTGGTTGATTTTACTAAAAACATTACCGTTATTAGTAAAGAGATTTCCGAGAATTTTTTACGCTTTTCAACAGACCATAACGTTGTTGTGCATCAACGTGCTTATAAAGAGGGTGATATTCATGGATTTGATATTGTTGTTGTTGCTACGGATACCGTAACCCTACATAAAACCATCTATGAAGAGAGTAGAACTTCTCGTATTTTAGTCAACTCGGTTGATGATACAGCCTATTGTGATTTTATTTTTCCATCGTATATTAAAAGAGGTGATTTAACCATTGCCATCTCTACAGGTGGAGCTTCTCCTGCTTTGGCAAAACGATTGCGTGGTTATATTGAAAAACTCATTCCTTCCAATATGGAAAGTTTTTTACAAGAGATGAGAGTTTTGCGGACAACAATGCCAAAAGGCAAAGAGCGAATGCAATTTTTTGAAGAAAAAACCGATGAATTTATTGAAAAATATTTCAAAAACAAACACAACAAATCATGATGCTTGATGTGTGTCAAATATAATTTTTTTAAACACGGTATACTCATTTAAATACAAAATATTATATTTAGAGGTGTGTTTATGAAATCTGAACTACTTTCCATTATTCAAAAAAATTTTCCTCTAACCTCCCGACCTTTTCGCACCATTGCCGAAGAGTTAGGGAGTGATGAAGAAACGATTATAAAACTTTTATCCGAAGAAAAAAAGAACAAAATTATTCGACAAATTTCTCCTATTTTTGACACAAAAAGTTTGGGGTATAGTTCTTCTTTGGTCTCCTTTAAAATAAGAGGCGAAGACATTGATAATGCTGTTAAAGTTATCAATGCCCATCCTGGTGTTTCACATAATTATCAACGAGAACATACCTTTAATATTTGGTTTACACTAGCAGTGGCACCCGATTCACGCTTAGGTTTAGAAAAAACGGTTGAGATATTGGCAAAAGAGGCCAATGCGGTGGAGTATATTATGCTCCCAACATTAAAACTTTTTAAAATAGCCGTCAAGCTCAATACGACAGGTAAAGATGCCAAAAAAGAACAGGTAACCAAACTTAAACGTAAATCTATTGAGTTAAGTCCTCTTCATCTTAGAGTCATTGCATTGGCTCAAAATGATATACCCATTACTCCTGAACCATTTAAAAAAATTGTGGAAGCGTTAGCAATAAGTTATGAAAAGTTTTTTAGCATTTTAACAGAGTTAAAAGAGGCAGGTGTGATGAGACGTTTTGCAGCAATATTAAATCATAGAAATGCTGGTTTTAATGCCAATGCCATGGTAGTATGGGATATTGATGAACAAAAAGGCGAAGAGATGGGTAGAAGAGCTGCTGCGTTTTCAGCGGTCAGTCACTGTTATTTGCGTCCTAAATATACCAATTGGCCCTACAATCTTTTTACCATGGTACATGGGAAAACAACCGAAGAGACCAATATGATTATTAAAGAGATGGCTTTAGAGATGGAGCATTTTTCAAGACGACCACTCTACTCAACACGAGAGTTTAAAAAGGTTCGTATTCACTATTTTTCTCCTCTATTTCAAGAGTGGGAAGAAACACAACTTTCTATGGTTTAATAT
>DYMW01000094.1:0-3455 GCA_020721385.1 Sulfurovum sp.
CCCTCGTTCGCTTTAACAATCCAAAGGCAATATATGCCATCGTCCCCAATGCCAATAAAATAACCAGCATAAACAACATCTCTTTATGCTCTTCAAAAAATGAAATCTTTTTCACCGTTTGTGTCACATCAAGTTGCTCCATATTCCCAAAATTTCCTGTGATAAAAGAGACCTCTGAGCTAACCAAACTTTCTACTTCATACGTGGGTTTGGTTAAGTTTTTATCTCCAAAATAAAGCATGTATGTTTCATTGGGATTGGCGATAAAATAGAGATAATTGGGCAGAGTTAAAAGCTTTATGGCTCTAATGTTCAATGCTTGATTGTCTTGATTATCGATAACCAATTTGAGATATTCACTCCGATTTTCCAGCTCAATGGTCTCCTTATGCTTTTGATTTAAGGTAGAGTTTGAATAAGAAAATGATTTTAAATGGTGCCATGTTTCGCCATTTCCCGATGCATATATTGCCCCACTGCGTTTAAAATTTTTTTCCACAACATCCAATTCAATACGATTAGATGGAATGCCTTGCGTTCTAAACAGATATTGGCTCTGTTTCTCTTTGGTGAGTATTGATGCTGTTACCATGGTTGTAATTTCAAAAATCGGTTTGATTGCGTTGTTGTTGCTAAACGTTACCGATTTAATGGTCAAGTATTGGCTTAACTCTTTTACGTTTTTATACTTTTTATAAAAAGAGGTCGTCTTATCGAGATGGTAAACAATACTTACCTCTTTTGCTTTTACTTTAGGAAGATTAACCGTAAAATTTCGATTTCCTGTCTCTTGTGTATAATCAAAAATTTTATCATTCTGGCGTACAAGTTTGCCATCTGCATAAACATCAACGGTACTTTCAAAATTTCTGTCTTCGATGTTGAGTGTTATGGTTTCTATCTCAAAAGGTTCCTTAAACAGATAGATCAATTTGGCGTTTTCTCGATCATAACTGGTGGCGGTAAGCGTTTGTTGATTGTCAATGCGTTGTGCTTGATGGGGCTTAATAAAATACCCATCCACACCACGATTACTCATTAAACGTACATCGGCATAATCGTACGTGGTGTGTTGATAAATTTCATTGTCCAACTTAACCTTTACAAGGGTTGGTTTGGTTATTTTTTCAAACACAATCGCTTTTTTATAGGGTTGGGTATTGGCAAACAGCACCATGCTACACAACACCAACAACATGAGACTTCTCATGATTTTTTCTCCTGTTTACTCTGATAAAAATAGGACAACCCAAAAAGTATCGTCCCTAAAATTAAAAACAAAACAATTCGGTAAATCGAATCAAGGTTTGCCAAGTCAACCAAAAAGGCTTTAAGAATGGCGATAAAAATTAAAACCGTACCGACCACTTTAGAGAGCTTAATCTCTTTGAAAATACCATAAACAAAGAGTCCAATACCAAAGAGAACCCACAACAAAGTCATGGCAAATTTCGTTGCCGTTGGGGTATAAAGTTTGACCAAATAATAGAGTTCAACATTTAAAAAGATAAAGAGCAGTACAACCCCCAAAGCCAATAAAATATTGGAGAGTTTGTAGTGTGCCAACATAAGATTGGAATCTTTAAATGCTAAAATGTAGATGAACCCTGCTACACCCATAAAGACCAAAAAATTAAGCAGTGAAATTAAAGTATTTTGCATTCCAATATGAATAATGTTAACGATAAAACTTAGTATCATCAGCCCCATAAAAAGGCTAAAAATGACTTTTGCTGTCTCTTTGTAGGCACTGTGATAGAGTAAAAAAGCAAACAACGCAATAAGAAGCATGGAAAAAATCAAAAATAGGTTTCCAAGATAGAGTTCAGTAAGCAATGACCCCATAAAGGTCAAGACCAAATACGCTCCAAAAAATGTGAGCATAAAGAGTGCCATTTTAATAAAATCGACTGAAACATACACAAAATCTAAAGCACTGTTTTTAAGAAGACGATACCCAATAAACAACGAACCAATCACAAAAAGTGAAGTAAGGGCTAAATCTTGAACATAGAGCATAATGTTTGCATGGTTACTAGAATACACCAACAGTTCATATTGGGTCATCACATCAAAAAGCATGTATCGAAACACCGTTACCGCAAACCCAAAAAAGGCAAAGAGTCCATAGGTTTTTTCATTGCTTTTAATGGAAATCCACAACAACATAAGCGATTCAACCGCCCACACAATGGTTAAGGAACTGCCATCAAATATAAAAGCAGGTGTCACCAATAACAGTGCAATTGATTGTGCCAAAACAATGTAAAAAAGATTTTTCAACAACACATTTTTATAAGCCAAAAGTGACGCATAGCCCAACAGATACCCTGCCAACAACACGGTGACCAACGCATAGTAAAGCAACGCAATCTCATACTGTTCAAAGAGCGATAAAAAGCTCACGATTGCCACCAAAAAGTTTGCCCAAAACAAAAAAACAAAAGGCTTTTCTAAACGCTCCTCTTTTCCTAGAATCTCATTAATAAAAGGAACAATAGAGTAAATAATAAAGAAAGAGGCATACAACAGAGCCAATGCTACAAAATCATTTTCAGTATTCCAAACCGTTGCCAATGCGGTGAGTGATGTAATACCAAATGCCAACCATGAAAGCAGTGACCATTTTTTATAAACAGAGATGTATAAAACTCCCAAATTCAACATCAACATATAGCTCAAAAGCCCCACATAATTACCCGAATCCGTAGAGAGTAAAAAAGGTGTGGCAAACCCACCGATGAGTCCAAAAATGGCGGTTGATTTGGCATCAAAACGTATTGCAATGATTCCTGCTAAAAGGGTAATGGCTATCATGGCTACAAACGCATAATGAACATCAACAAACTTAAACCCTTCCAACGCAAACGAAGCAAACACCGAGAGATACAGCACCGCTATTCCACCCCCAAACAGTCCTTCTGAAAAGAGTTTATGTCGGTTGTCTATCATGCGTATACCTGCACCAAGCATGGAAATACCCACCACAATACCAATGAGTACCCGCCCCCAAATAGGAATCCAATCTTTATCTATGGAGTATTTTAAAAAGAGTCCAATACCCAAAATAAACGCAACAATGGCAATTTTTAAAATGATGTTTCCAAAGAGTAACTCTTCTAAAGAGATGTCGCCAAACTGTTTTTTGAGACGTTCTATTATAATGTTGGGATGTTTGGGTTTCTCTATTTTAGGAGGAATTTTTTTTATTGTTTCAATAGATTTAATGAGGGAAATATCTTCTGTAGATTTTTTTTGAATAATGGGTTGAGCCATAGGCTTTATGGTTTCAATATACTCTTTTTCTTTTAATAATTTCTGAATTTTTTCTAACTCATCTTGAATGCTTCCCAATTTAATTAAAATCAAAATGACCAAGATAAATAGAAGTAGTGTCAACAACTCCATGAGGTACTCCTTTGTAAAATAAGTACCATTATAATGCATTTTATCTT
>DYMW01000094.1:3555-5711 GCA_020721385.1 Sulfurovum sp.
TTTTATCTTTTTATAATATTTCCAATCATAAACGCCAACTCTAATGCCTGATTGGCATTGAGTCTTGGGTCACACTGAGTATGGTAACGACTTGCCAAATCATCTGATGTAATAGAACATGACTGACTACCTGTACACTCGGTTACATCATTTCCTGTCATCTCCAAGTGAATACCACCTCCAACCGTTCCCATATCTTGATGAATTTGAAAAAACTGTTTCACTTCCAATAAAATATTGTCAAAGTCTCTGGTTTTATACCCACTTGAACTCTTCTCAACATTACCATGCATTGGGTCACATGACCAAACTACATGACGACCTTCATCACGTACACGCTTAAGCAATTTAGGGAAAAATTCTTGAATTTTATTCGCACCCATACGAACAATCAGGTTTAATCTTCCCTCTTCGTTTTTAGGGTTTAGTGCATCAATAAGCTCTATAAGTTCATCTTCACCCATAGAAGGTCCTACTTTACATCCAATAGGATTGGCAATGCCTCTAAAGTATTCAATGTGTGCATCGGTTAAATCTCTGGTTCTGTCCCCTATCCACAACATGTGGGCTGAACAGTCATAATATTTATGGTCACCCTCTGAATCTTTTTTGGTTAACGCCTCTTCATAATTTAACAAAAGTGCTTCATGAGAAGTAAAAATATTGGTTTGGTGCAATTGAGGTACTTGTTTACTCGAAAGTCCACACGCAGCCATAAATTGAACCGCATGGTCAATTTTAACACTCAACTCATCATATTTTTTTCCTAATGGATTGTCTTTGATAAAGTCCAAATTCCATTTATGCACTTCATTTAAATCCGCCAAACCACCTCTTGAAAAAGCTCTTAAAAGGTTCTGTGTTGCTGCGGATTGATTGTAAGCACGAATCATGTTGTGTGGATTGGGTGTTCTAGCTTCTGTTGTAAAATCAATATTGTTAATAATGTCACCACGGTATGATGGTAAGCTTACGCCCTCCATCTCTTCAAAATCAGAACTTCTAGGTTTGGCAAACTGCCCTGCAATTCGTCCTACTTTAACCACAGGTTTACCTGTAGAGTACATCAAAACCATGTTCATTTGTAGCATCAATTTGAAAAAATTTTTAATGGTTAAGGTACTAAAATCAGAAAAACTCTCTGCACAATCTCCACCTTGAAGTAAAAAAGCCTCTCCACGCCCCACTTGAGCCAACTTCTCTTTGAGTGTTCTAGCCTCTCCAGCAAAAATCAGTGGTGGGTATGAACTAAGCTCTTTTTCGACACTTTTTAATACCTCTAGGTCGTTATAGGTTGGTTGTTGCTTAATGGGAAACGTTCTCCAAGAACTTGGTGTCCAGTTCATATTCTATCCTTCGAAATAAATTCCGAAATTATACCTTAGAAAAAGTTTAATTTTTATTTTTTTGCCACAAATGTGATAAAATTTGCCCATTGGAAAATGGTTTCAACCTGTTTAAAACCTGCTTTGTAACACATCTGCTTATTCTCTTCAATGGTAAAGGGAATCAATACATTCTCTAATGCCTCTCTTTTTTGAGCAATCTCATACTCCGAATACCCTTGTGATTTTTTATACGCATAATAGATATCGATCATCTGCTTGTCCAACTTTTTGTCTTCAAATACCACTTTTTCAGAAAAGATAAAAACCCCATCCTCTTGTAATCCATCATAAATTTTTTGCACCAACTCCACCCGTTGCATGGGGCGAATAAACTGTAGGGTATAATTTGAGACAATAATGTCTTCTTGATTGTATGCATACGTTAACATATCGGCAAACCCTAACGCGATGTCTGCTCCTAATGCTTGACACTTTTGTGTAGCCCTGTCCAACATTGCTTGGGAATTATCAATCCCTTTTAGGTGCATATTAACTTCCATTTTAGAGTTTAAATCAAGCAAAAATTTCGCCGTAGAAACACCCAAATCCAATACTTTTTTACCCTCTTTTTGCTCAGCTAAAATAAGAGCTATCTCCAACTTTCTCACCTCATCATAAAAAGGAATCGAACGGCTTAACATATCATCAAATACAGAAGCCACTGCTTCATCAAATTCAAACTTTTTAACTATTGGGGTTTTAAATACTTTATCTTTCATATCTGGGTGATGTTCCTATCTTTTTTTGAATTATACAATATCTACAAAA
>DYMW01000009.1:0-3483 GCA_020721385.1 Sulfurovum sp.
TGTCTAAAAGCAGACTCAAATTCATATCGCTATTGATTCCTACTAAGTTCCAACCACTTTTAAGGGATAATATTTTTACCATTATTGGAGTATTATTTTTATCGTTTATATCGGTTCCTGCATTATACTCTTCTAAGTTCGTATACCCATCACCATCACTATCAGCATTGGCATCGGCTGAGTCAATATAATTTAAACCATTTTGATACTCAAAAGCATCAGGCATACCGTCATTATCACTATCTTCATCCAATGCATCAATAATTTTATCACCATCAGTATCTCGTGGATTATCAATATCTCCTATCTCTTCTCCATCTAAAATACCATCGTCGTCACTGTCGTTTGAGTTTGGATTTAAACCTAAAGTTATCTCCTTATCATCTGGAATGGAGTCGTTATCACTATCAATAACACTCTGTTCTATATGAACAGTTACAGCCTTATATATCACACCTCCATTCCCATCATCAAACTGTAATTCAAAACTATCACTACCCACATAATTTGTTTCAGCTATGTAGGTTATATTATCATCACCAATAACAATGCTTCCATGTAGTGGATTTGTAGATACTGTTATATTTACTTCATCCTTATTTCTATCTTCAATACTAAATGGTAATGTTCCTCTACTGTTTTCTCTTAGTGTTAAGTTTGAATCAATAGTTATATCAGGTGCTATATTTTCTAACTTTACACAATGTACAAACTCTTCACTAGTGGGTAAAACTGAAGAGTAATGCGATGGATTATTCCCGTAAACACTAGAATATCTACCAACACTATGTGTACTTGGTGTACTAGACCACATACCTCTAAGCTCATTTAATATATAAAAATTATCTACCAACTGATAAGCATTTCGTAACTCTTGAAGATTTGGTAACCTAGCACCCATATCAATACAAGTAGCATTTGCATCATCTAAATTCATTCGTTCAGAACTTCTATTTTCAACAAAATCAGCAATCTCAATAATATTAATCATAATCTTTTCGGTTTTACTATTACCCAGTCTATCTGTTACTTTTATACTAATAAAACCACTTTGGGCTTTTAATGCTTTCAAAGTCAACATAAGCTCTTCACCCTCATACTGAACACTATCTAACCAATCATCTTCCCACTTCTGAGTAGTTTCAATCATCTCTTGTTCTTCATTAAGTACCGTAACTTTTAGTTCACCACCTTGTAAGTCACTAACGCCTATCGTAATGTTAAAGTCTCTTAAACCAAGACCCAATTTATAGTTAGTTTGTTCAAGAGTAATGGTTAATGTTTCAGGTGTATCAGTATCATCAAGATAATTAGTACCCCGTTCTCGTTCCACCTTATCGCTCACACCATCGTTATCAGAGTCACTATCTAGTGCATCTATTTCATCTGTTCCATCTGTATTACGAGGGTTATTAACATCTCCTATCTCTTCACTGTCTAAATAACCATCTCCATCGCTGTCGTTTGAGTTAGGATTTAAGCCTAAGGCTGTCTCTATTTCATCTGGGATGCTGTCATTATCACTATCAATAATCTCTTTCTCCACAACAATATCCCAACTTCGTTCATGACTTCCTACACTATTGGTTGCCGTTACAGTGATACCAAATGTACCCTCTGTCACACTATTCCACTGTACCATTCCACTACTAGTAACTGATATAGCATTGTTTGGAGTAGAACTAATTGCATAAGTGATAGGTTCTGTTCCTGCTTCTAGTTCTAACTGTTGTGCATAAATATCTCCTACTTTTAGAGATACAGAGCTTACTTCTCTTAAAGTTGGAGCAACAATAACTTCTGCTTTTTTAATAACTATCTGAACCTCTTCATTAATATTCTGATAATCTAATAAGACACTCATAACATCAGATTCATCTTCCTTAAAACTTCCTTTTAGTCCATATGAGCCTATTTCTAAATCATTAAAACTAACAAAACCATTATTATCAGATAAAGATACTTTTTCTGTATTACTTGCATCCGTTAAAACAACACTTGCATTAACAACACTATTCCCCTCCTCATCAATTACAAAAGCATTTAGATTGAGTATTGGTAATATATTGATATTTTGGGTTGCAAAATTTTCACTAAAGTTCCCTGCATTATTTTTAGCATTTGCTCGGACATAAACTGTTTGTTGCGTCTCTACGTGAGGTAGTGTCCATCCATATGACCATTCGTTATTCTCATTAACACTGATGTTTCGCCCAATTTCACTCCAGTTTTCATTGTCTAAAGAGTACTCTAAAACAACTTCACTAATCCCTCCATAAAGCTCACTACTGTCATCATTGGCTGTTCCTGCTAATGTAACAGTAGCTCCACTTTTCAAAGTACCTGTTAAACTACTCATAGAGATGGTTGGTTTGGCATCCGAACCTGTTTCTTCCCTAAGTACGATTTCTATCTCTCGTTCTATTTCATTACCAAAATTATCTCCCACATAGAGTCTAATTTTATGGGTATCGGCATAACCATTTGGCAAGATAAGACGAACTTTTTTGTATTTGATATTGCTACTTGTGGAAGTTGTATCTATAAATTTACCTTTTTGCGTTCGCCAAGCTGTAAATATATTTTGTGTATGCTGTTGACCATTTTCATCGGTACAAGAAGAGCTACCTCCACTAATAACTGCTTCCAAATCAATCGCATAAACCTCAACACCATTATATGGAACTTTTCCTTCAGAGAGTTTATTGATAGAGACAGTTGGAGGTGTTGTGTTATAACAGACTGGTTGTTCATACCGTACACCTATTGCTCCTGAGAAATCTGATTGATTAATATTAAAATCACTCTCTTTTATGGTAGGTATAGTGAGATTGTTTTGATAAACATTATATAAAATGATAAATATCTCTTCTCTCAAAATTGATCTATCAGGTGAAAAGGTCTCTTTTTCACTACTAATCAATCCTAATGATTGAGCTTTATAAATGTATCCAGCAGCAAGATGTGTAAATTCAACATCACTATATTTTGTAACTCCTAAGAAGTCTGTCAAAGGTTGAATATTTAAGCTTTCTAATATCGCTTTTAATGCCCAAGCTCGACTAATCTCACCTGCTGGATTAAAAATAATGTGTTCCGTTTCATCTGTCTTATGGTCAAATACGGAAATACCATCACTATAACTTAGATTTGATATATACATCACAGAATTATAGTACCAAACAGAAGCATCATTAATATCATAGTACCCTTCTAAAGCATCTATATCAATAATATTTTTAAAATAAGCATCTGCATTTTGTTTTCCTCTTCCTAAAACACGATATATCATGGTGAGTAGTTCAACACGATTAGTATTGCTATTTCCTCTTAAATCTTTGTTATCAGGTAGGTCTATAATCTTTCGTTCTATTAGGTCGTTTGCTGATTCTATTGCCCAATCAGATAGGTTTGTATAAGGATTTACAACTTTATCGTTAACAAATAATAAACCACTCTTTGTAATTTTTTTACCACCATCAT
>DYMW01000009.1:3583-25172 GCA_020721385.1 Sulfurovum sp.
ACTGATTTACATCTCCCTCATTTAGACTACTTGGGCTGACACTTGTTATTGTTGGAGCTAATACTTTATCGTTAACAAATAATAAACCACTCTTTGTAATTTTTTTACCACCATCATATAAAACCTCAATTGGTCTATCACCTTTTGGAACATTTGCATTTCCACTACCATTTACATAAGAAGATTGTACTTTTATTTGTGTTGTTGTCTTTGAAATAAAAGTTGTTGTTTCTACTACTCCTGCAATAAACACTTTTGTTACTGAATCTAGATTAGTTCCATTGATATAAATGTACTGATTTACATCTCCCTCATTTAGACTACTTGGGCTGACACTTGTTATTGTTGGTACAGGAATACTATCTGTTTTGACACTACGATAACTAGAGTAACCTGACCAACCAGTATCATTTCCTGCCTGAACTTTATAATAATAAGTTGTGTTTGGAGATAAATGTGTACCTGAATCCGTATAGGCTGTTCCATTACTATAATAGATTTGTTGATAACTTCCATTGTAAGATGTTGCTCTATAAAGTTTATAATTTGTTGCTCCACTTACACTGCTCCAACTAATATAAATTTTATTGGTTCCTTGTGCTGTGGCACTGGGTGGGGATGGTGTTAATGGAACAGGTTCTGTATAACTCACCTTAATCGGACCAACCCAAGTCCAACCACCATCAGGACTTTGATACCGTGCATAAAAATATTTTGGATAGTCTGAATAACTAGCTAAGTTATGTGTGGAACTAACAGAAGAGTTTCCAGCATAAACTGTTTTAGTATCCCTATTGGCTCCATAAGATTCATAAGACCCAACTTTAAAGTACATTGTACCAATACTTGAAAAACTACCACTTTGTTTACTTGCTGTTAAGGTTAAATTAGTGCCACTCAATGAAGCTTGTAATTTTAAGATGGAACTACCTCCCCATTGACTTATACTTGCACCCGATGTCGTATAGCTTTTATCAATTGAGTATCCTGCAAAGAGGAATGTTTGCGTTAATATAAAAAGCAATAGGCTTTTTATTAGTATGTTTGTTGTTTTCATGTTAAAGTCCTTTTACTTTTGAAATTATATAAGCCATTTCAGCTCTAGTTACATTATGTTCAGGAGGATATGTAAAATTATAAGGCTCATCATCTAGTACACTTGTAAATGGTTCATACCACTTTTTATATACCCCTATTTTTATTTTTTGAGGAATTAATGTTTTAACTATAATTTTTGATGCTTCTGCATAATTAATAACTTCATTAGGTTTAAATGTTCTATTCTTATACCCATCAATAATATCTTTACTTTTAGCAAAATTAATATAATTTTTATACCAACCATCTATATCTGAAAAATTAAAGCTTTCGGTATTATCTATTTCATCCTGAGTATATTCTGCTGACAATAATAAAATTTTAGTAAATTCAGCACGAGTAACTGTATCATTCGGATGATACTTTCCATCATCTTGTCCTTTTACAATACCTTTTGCTTTAAGTTTACAAATACTTTCTCTTTGAAATTCTTCAGCTTTGTAACTATCAGAAAAACACATATTTTTATACTCATAAGGTTTATGCTCATTTAAAAAGCTTATTGGCTCAACCATATCACTATAAGCTGCACCAAACTGATTCTTTTCTCCATTCTTTCCTTCTTTAATATCGGTATGATAGTTTAAGTTTTTTGTAATTGTAAAATGAATATGTATTGGATCTCCAAAAAGCCTCATTTCACCAATTTTTTGTCCTTTATATATATTTTCACCCTCTTCAACCAATGGATAAACATGTCCATAAAGTACAATAATTTCAGAATCATCATCTAATTTATATTTAACAAAGACTGCTGACATATTATTTTTTGAATGATAATGTTTAATTATATAGACAACATTTCCATTTGATATAGAATAAACTTCATCTCCAATAGTACTGGCTACAATATCTACTGCTCCATGTTTTTTATGTTCGTTTGGTGAAGGAAAAGTATACTTGCATGATAAATAATCATAAAATGAACTACTTCTCAAAATATCTTTGTTTAAAGGCTTACTCCAACTAGAATTCCAATTAATATCATATCTACCACCTTCATTATTAGTTTGATTACACTGTGTAATTAATACATCTGAAAATGCTACACTAGTTAAAAACACTATTGAAATTAGTACTCTAATAAAACTTTTCATCCTCCACTCCTAAACATATCTTTATCAAGCTTCTCATACAAATAATAAACAAACTTACTCATCTCAGCTCTATTCACCTGTTTATCAGGCTTAAAGCTACCATCATCATAGCCACCAATAATTCCATTTTCATAACAAGCCATAATCCACCTATAGTGTTGATGTGTTGAACTTAAATCAGAAAAAGGATTATTTTTATAATCAGCAACTGCCTTCACTTCTAAGTGTAAGGCATTGACAATCATATGAGCCATCTCCCCTCTGCTTAAGTTACCTGATGGATTAAACTCACCTATCTTCCAAAATGAGATAGAATTTTCCCTATCTTTAGGATTTTTAACATTTAAATTGTTTAACAGTGGAATAGCACTAGAAAAATAGAGAGCATGAAAAAACCATCCATTACTACTATTTTTTACAGAGTAGTCATTATATGGAATAGTATATACATCTAAAACCTTAATTTCATCACCATCATTTGTCTTTTTCATGACGGTTCTATAAACCATTGTCAAAGCTTCTACTACATTAACAAGCTTAGCAGGTTTAAAAGTCTTATCATCGTAACCAGTAACTATCTTTTTATCTTTTAGCTCTTTGACATAAGGTGAATACCATTTATCTGAAGGAACATCTCTAAAAATATTGAAAATTGAAACCGTAGCTCTATCTTCATAATCTAAAAGTTTTGCAACAAGTTCTGTAGAACCCTCTTTTTTAGGATTTAAATATAGTTTCCAATTAAGTGTTGCAATATTTGTATCTTGAACCAAAAGACTTAATTCTGTACATGAATTTATCATACCTGATGTATTGTCTGAATAGTTAGCAAAAACAGGTGTCCACCTACTTACCAATTGACTTGTAAAATCATCATTTAAAGTATAATTGAACTTCTTTTTATTGCGTATCTCAATATTTTTAATTGTAACATCAGAATCTTTTACAACAACTATCTTGGTATCGACTATGATGCTATTTTTACCTTTTATAGTAATAATTGGTGTAATATGATAAGTACCACCTTTCGATACATCAAATGAAGAATTGATATGAAAAGTAGGAATGTAATCTTTACTATTTCTAACCAACCATAGCACTTTAAAATCATTTGTAGAGACATCATTCTCTTTTACCTTTGCAGACAAACTTATGCTCAATGGTGCTTTAGGCAAATAACATTTTGAATTTATAAAATTAGTTGTAATATCTATATCATACTTTGATTCCAATACAACATTAGTAAATCTTTTCTGTAAATTTTCATCCAAAGACTGTGAGACTTTTTTAACCTCATCTCTATCAAGATATTTTTCAAAAAACATAAAAAATATACCACCATTCAGTGCCTCTACCCAACCTCTATCACTAGCTATATTATTCATATTTTTAAAAAACATAGAAAAGAGAAATATAGTTATTTTATCTTGTTGATATTGTTTATAGCTATCTTGGCTTTCATATTGATAAGTTCTTGTGAATGCCTCATTTAAAGCTTTTTTAGATAATGGGCTTGTTTCAAAACTTGACCATAATAAAGTAGTTAATAAAATATGTTCTTTTAAAAGTTTGGGAGCATCATAGAACTCATGCTTTAATTCATCAATCCCAAATGCTGCAATCACACCAATGCCCGTAGAGTTAAAAAGTAAAGAGGTGAGCTTTCCAACACCATAATCTAAAATAAAATCAGCACCCAAATCAACAATTTTTACTTCTCCTTGATTATGCATTGCTTTAATTATAGATATACCCCGATTAATCATCCCATTATTTCGACTTATAATTTCATTTGATATTTCAGATAACACTTCAGTCAAAGCACTATCTTCTTTACTGTTCATCTCTTGTAAAAGCTCTATCTTATCAAGCAATATACCTGCCTCTAAAGAGTTACTGATGAAAAATTGCATGATATCATGATTTATAGAGAGTGTTACTTGTGCTATTTTTATATCTTTTTCTAATGTTTTTAATCCAGTAGATAAAGTATTAAGTCTGTTTTTTACATTTTTAAAAGTAGCATGTTTTTCCCATCCTAAATAGTGTTTTCGTATTGCACTATAAAGATTATTGTTATTTGACTCTTCTATGAAATCTAATGTAGTATCAAAAGTACCTCTTATCATATCGCCATTATTAAAAGTACTATCTCCTATTTCCTCTATTTTATTAAAAATTTCTAACGATGAATTATAGTTCTCTTTCACACTAGAGTTTTCTATTAATTTATATACTATTTGTTTATAAAATTTTTTTCTAATACTTTTTGATTTAATATCTACTTTTGCTGTGACACCAGAAGCATCATGGTTTGTTTTATTCAATAACTGTTTCACATAATATAACTTTGTACCATTATCTGAATGAATATATTCATAAGAAAGATTTAGATTATCTAGCTTATTCATATCTTCTTGATAATCGGCAAATACAAAACTTTGATATAATAAAAAAAATCCTAGTATATGGACTATCCATCTCATCTCCCACCCCCATCAACTTCAACATCCACAAACTCCAAAATATCCCCATGAAGCACAACCCCTATACCAATATCAGCCCAAATCAATTTTCCCAACTTCATCATCTACCTTTCATTCTCACAATTAAAACTATCAACACTCCCAAAATCAACAGTACCATCACCATCAAAAACCTGTTCATCGCTAAGCCCTACCAATTGACCCTCTTTATAAACCTTAACTACAAACAAACTACCATCAACATAATTTGAATTGAGTTTTAGTAAAGCATTGGTACTGTTACCATCTATTACTCCATAAATAGCATTCGTCCCTGTAGAAGTTGTATTTACATTGCTATTCGTTGTCGCTGTTACCACTAATCCATTAAAGAGCTTCGAGACATCATTTAAAGCATTGTCTTTAGCTGTTATAAAATTAGGATAAGTATCAATTGGGTCAACACAAGGATTTTCTCCTCCTTGTTCATCAAATGCTATAGTAACCACAGTAACTGGATTTATAGTATCCACTACTGTAGTATCAGAAACAGCAACCAATGAACCATTAGCATCATAAATACCTATAACCAATTCATGACCTCTATAACTCTCTTGAATCTGCATAATAGGTAGACTATTACCATTTACATGAACAACAATACCTATATGATTGGCTTGATCATTGGGACTCTCGGAGTAATCAGTAAAAAGCTTTATTGTATAACCGTTATAAGTTGTCTCAATAATCTCACCCTTATTATTAATCGTCTGATAATCAAAACCTATTGGAAGCGTTAATCCCCGTTTAGAAACAAATGCTGTTCCCATCTCTCCTTTTACCCAATACCCGACACCCAACTCTAATCCATCTAAGTTAGAATAAGCTTCAAAAGCTCCTGTATATCGAGTTTGTCCATCTTGATTTTGCATTTCACTGAAGTTTGTCATGTTAATGTCAGCTCTAGAAATGTTTTCACAAGAACCCAAAAGATTCCAACCCGTTCTACGCAAAGAAACGGTCAATCTATTTTTTGCATGACCACTCTCAAAACTGTCTCCTGCCGTTCCCTTAACCCAATAAGCATATCCTGCTTCTAATGTTTCTAAATTAGAATACGCTGCAAAGGCTCCTGTATAAATGGTTTGTCCATCTTGGCTTTGAATTTCATCTATACCTGTCATATTAATGTCAGTACGGTTCATACCCTGACACACACCAATCAAATTCCATCCATCTCGTTTTAATTCTGTCGCTTGACTTAACAGTGTTACCAATAGCCATAGAACAACAATCCATCTGCTTTTCATCTTCTCCCCCTTAAAAATTAAACTTAACTATAACTTTAATTAAAGCACAACCACTCTTAATCAAAGGTAAAAATAATAACTAAAATATAAAAATAATACTTTATTGTAAGTAATTCAATCAAATGATAAATATATAAGAAATATATAAGAAATATTGTGAAAAATGAACTTTTTACAGTAAAAATTGTATAATTAAATTTTAAATTTATCGTAAAATAAAATATAATTCACCAATCAGGAAATATAGAATGAAATATACCCCTTTTCAAGAAAAAATAGCCTACTTATTTCAACAGCTCAAAATTTCTCAGGAAGAGTTTATAAAACTTTTTTGGAATGGGGAGTCCAAGACACTCATCAGCCGACGCAAGACCGTGACCTCTTGGTTGGATACCAATAAACAGATTAAACAGCCCAAAGGATTTTATTTTCATGACTATCCTATCGCCAAATGGAGTGACAGAGGTAAACCTTTTTTTACCAAAGAGGCGTTTTTATATGACTCTATAGAAGCGTTTAAACAACGTGTTGAAAAATATCTTATTTTCAAGACCCTGCAACCCAATGAGGTTTTTAACCACAAATATATCTATTACTTTGATTTAGATTTAAAAAAAATAACCTTTTTTGAGATTGCAATACAAAATAAAATAGTTACAGGATATACAATACAACTGATTTCCCATGAGTTAACGGTCGAACCCTACTTTGGTAGCATTACCTTTACAGGAGAGCAGTACCATATCTCCGTCAAAAACAGTTTTGAGATACTCACCTTCTACTTTACGCAAAATCGAGGCTACAGCAAAGACAGCTCACTCTACGGTATCCGTCTAGGACTCTCTTACAGCAAAGGGTTACCAATATCGGCAAAATGTATTTTGACCACCAAGCAACTCTTGCAAGAGGAAGAGAATCATCTTTATCTTGATATTAATGAGAGTGAATATCTTATGATTGATGAACTCTCTAACAATATCTATACCCAACCCAAACAGAACCATATTCAATCCTTTGTCAATAAAATTAATACGCTTTCCAAATATACACAAAAATCTCAATCCCTACTTAATCATCAAATGCAAAAAGATATCTATCTCAATATTTTCCATAAAACTTTCCGTTCTTTTAATGAAATCTCAAAAAAAGTCCTTAATGGTGGAAACTATTTTATTTCAAGTCGTAGAAATGCAACCCAAATTTTTTTAAAAAATAGTGCGTTAGATACAATGTCTCAATGTACCATTGTTTATCCTCTTTTTAAAAATGACTCAACACTTTTTGACGAACACAACAGTGAGGCTAAAGCATCTTTGGCTCTAAATATACATCTTGCTCAAAGTGGATTAAAAATTTATCGCATCATTGTGGTTGACGCCAACTATACACCTTCATTTTATTTTAAATCTGTTATAGAATCATTGATAGAAAATGGCATTGAAATATCTATTGCGATTAAAGAAGAGATTGAACATCTCGTAAGTAGTTATGATTTTGTATTCAATACCAATCATGATGTTGCCATCTACCGAAATGTCAAAAACCCACTCTGCTACTTCAAAGTCACCAAAAACAAAATGAAAATCCAAGAGTTATTAGACGATTGTAAAATTATTCGTGAAAAGAGCTACAACTTTACAGACTTTTTAACACAGCCATATCAGCAATATAAAGAGTCTCTTGAACTGTTGCTTGGTACTTGGCATCTCTATTTTTATGGAACACATCCTAAATTTTGGCACAATATTTTTAAAATCAATCAAAATAGAGAAGTTGAAAAATGGTTTGAAAATAAGTTAATATCAAAAGGAATGATTGAACTTTGTTGTCCCAACCAATACTATATACAAATTACCAATCATGAATCTGTTGATTTATCTTTGATGATACTCAATAAAAATGATATACATAAACCTCTCTTTACTGTCAGTATTATCGACAATGAATGGGCAAAACACTCTAAAAAAATGACCTCTATCGGACTCTTTTCACGCGTAGAACTTACCGATGAAGAGGTGATTCAAACTTTAGGAGAAAACCCTTTAGAAACATGTCTGAAAGAGACCCCTGAACTTGAAGATAGGGTAGCTAA
This sequence comes from Sulfurovum sp., assembly GCA_020721385.1. Taxonomy (GTDB): domain Bacteria; phylum Campylobacterota; class Campylobacteria; order Campylobacterales; family Sulfurovaceae; genus UBA1140. The sequence continues at coordinate 11,646 of DYMW01000009.1, forward strand.
ACTGTGTCGTCAAATGGAATTAACAAAATTTAAATAGCCATTTAATTATGTCACATCAAAAAGTAACTTCTTAGCCTGTATGGCTATCTCCAACTCTTCATTGGTGGGAACAACCAAAATTTTATAGGGTGCGTTCTCATCTTGAATCTCAGCGAACCCATTAACGGCTTGGTTTTTCTCTTTGTCTATCATCGTTAAAATTTTCTGGCGTATGAGTGCAGAGTGTTCGCCAATGCCTCCTGTAAAAACAATCGCATCGACTTTTTCTAAAACCTCTTTGTACGCCCCAATATATTTTTTGACCCGTATACAAAACATCTCAATAGCGAGTTGGGCATAAGTATCTCCATGATTGGCATGGTCAACAATAATGCGTAAATCACTCTCGTTACAGATACCTTTAAAGCCTGACTCTTTATTTAGCATCCTGTCAATATCTGTACCATTCAGACCTATTTGATTTTCAAGATAAAAGACAATTTCTGGGTCAATATCGCCACTTCGGGTTCCCATCATCAATCCTTCTAATGGAGTAAACCCCATTGAGGTATCGATACTTTTTCCGTTTTTAATCGCGGTGATACTGTCTCCATTGCCCAAATGTATGGTGATAAGATTAAGCTCTTCTAGCGGTTTACCCAAATAATTGGCGGTCTCTTTGGCAATATAAAAATGTGAAATTCCATGAAATCCATAGCGTCTAATCCCATAGTTTGCATACCATGCATAAGGAATCGGATAAATATAGAAAGATTTTGGCATGGTTTGGTGAAACGCCGTATCAAAAACAGCAATTTGTAGGGCATGGGGCAATTTGGCTTGAACGGTTTTAATCCCATCAAGATTAGAAGGATTGTGCAGTGGAGCTAACGGAATTAATGACTCTATGGTAGCAATAACCACCTCATCTATCACAACTGCTTCATGAAACTGCTCACCACCATGCACCACTCGGTGTCCAAAAACTTTTATATCCTCTACCGATTTTATAAATGCCTTAGTGAGTAATTGTTGAAAAATTTCATCAAAAGCTCGATGAAAATCTTTCACCTCTTCAATGATGCCTCCTGCTATCAAACAAAGGGTATCCAAACAAAACAGTTTGTATTTTATGGATGAACTTCCAGAGTTTAAAATCAATATCATCTTAGTTTCCACTTGCTTGAATGGACGTAATGGCAATGGTGTTCACAATATCTTCGACAATGCACCCTCGACTCAAATCATTAATGGGTTTATTGAGTCCTTGAAGAATCGGTCCAATGGCAATCGCACCACTGGCATCTCGTACCGCTTTATAGGTGTTGTTTCCTGTATTTAAATCGGGAAATATAAAGATGGTTGCTTCACCTGCCACGTTGGAGTTGGGGAGTTTCTGTTTGGCAATGGTTTTATCAATTGCGGCATCATATTGAATGGGTCCTTCTATTTCTAAATCGGGACGTTTTTCTCTCACGAATTGTGTCGCTTTTTTAATCTTTTCAACATCTTCACCACTTCCTGAAGTGCCTGTGGAATAAGAGAGCATGGCTATTTTAGGCGTAATTCCAAAGTTTTTTGCACTATCGGCTGAATCAATCGCAATGGTTGCCAACTCTTGGGCGGTGGGGTCTTGGTTAATCGCACAATCGGCATAGACCAACACTTTAGAATCAAAACACATAAAAAAAAGACTCGACACCACGCTACTACTGGCTTTTGTCTTGATGATTTGTAATGCAGGTCTAACCGTATTGGCGGTGGTATGTACAGCTCCACTGACCATTCCATCTGCATAACCCATATAGACCATCATTGTTGCAAAATAGGTATCGTTATGAATCATCATCTCTTTTGCCTCTTCCATACACATTCCCTTGTGCTTTCGTAGCTTATAAAACTCTGTTGTAAAGGTATCAACCAACTCACTGGTTAACGGATTAATAATCGTGGCTTGAGAAATATCAATCCCAAGTAATGAGCTTCTATTTTTCAACTCAAGCTCATCACCCAACAGCGTTATATTCGCAATGTTTCCATGCATCGTAATTTCGGCTGCTTTTAAGATGCGTTCATCAAAACTTTCAGGTAAGACTATCATGCTTTTATCGTCTCTAGCACGTTTAAAGATATTAAATTCAAACATCAAAGGGGTTACAATATCATCACTCTTCTCTAATAATTTGGCTTCAATTTTTGAGGCATCAACAAAGGTGGCAAACATTCCAAATATCATCGCCAATTTGTTTTGACTTCGTACTGTAATTTTTGCTTTAATCGCCTCTACCTTGATACTCGTGGTATAGGTATCATCCGTTGTGCTCAATATTGGAAGTGCCAAACTCTCAAAACTGTTAAGTAGATTTTCAATATTTTTATCCATCCTAGCACCACCTGTCAAAACAATACCCGACACATTGGGGTAGAGTTTTGAGTGATACAAGCTCAAAAGTGCCATAATAATATCGCTTCTATCATAAGGAGTAATAATTAAATCTTTCTCTTCAATAAAATCAATAAAGTGTTCGACACGCATGGCAATAATTTTATTGTGCTTAACTGTTTTTTGTAAATACTTTTTCTCTCCAAAGAGATATTTTGCATTTAAAGCACGTTTAATCTCTTCCATTGTTGGCTGACCCAACTCTTTTTTTTCAGGTAGAAAAAAGAGTTCATAATCAAGTTGGCTATCTATAAAATGGTTTTTACACGCTTCCATATTTTGACTACCAACACGATTAACAAAGGTTGCAAAATGAAGACAACCCTCATGCTCAATGGTTTTGGACTCTATGGCAATCGACTCTATAATTTGAGTGACACTTTTCTCATTCGCATTTAAAACAGAAATAAATGGTGCTGAAATATTTTTGGCTATGGTCAAATTAATATCAAAATCAATCGTTGAAGAGAGTAGATATTTTCCAATACCCTCAATTAAAATAAAATCATACTGCTCTTCAAGTTTTCTAATTTGCATTAAAATTTGCTCATAAAGTTCATGCGTTTTATTCATCGATATTCTATTTTCAACCTCGGATAATGTAAATACATGGGTATCTGTATAAGCAATATTGAGGGTAAAATGGTTTTTAATCGTCATAATATCGTTGTCTTTTTGCGTACCATCTTCTATAATGGGTCTAAAAAATGCAACTTTTCTATATTTTGTTTTTAACAACTGCATCAATCCTACACAAACAACCAAAGAACCATTGCAACGTTCTAAGGATGAAACATATAACGATTTTATCTTCATAAGAATCCTTCTACTCAAAGCGGTTTTATTTTATAAGAACATTATACCAAGGTAAAGCAATTAAACTCTAATATGCTAAAATAAAACAAAATAAAAAAGGCAACATTTGGACAATATACTCCCTGCTTATGATGACCCACTTTTTAGTATTTTACTGATTATTGTTTTGGTACTGATGGTTGCCATAAGCTCTGTGATATTGGGCAATATTAAAGAAGAAAAAAAACGTAAAAGTTTGCAACGTTTTCTTAACCGCTTTAATACCAAAGAGTGTCTTTTAAACATCGAAGAGATGCCTTTTGAAACCTCGCTGATTAAACCCCTAACACTTCTTTCTCATGCCTTTAAAACACAAGGAGAATACCAAAAAGCAATTAATCTGAATCTCTATCTGATTGACAATATCTCTAACTTTGTTGACAAAGAGCATATTTTAGAAGAGTTGGGCATTACCTATCTAAAAGCTGGTTTTTTAAAACGTTCGGAATCTATTTTTTTAGAAATTTTACACAAACACGCCCGTAATAAAGAAGCTCTTTACCATTTGGGCATTGTTTATGAACTCCTTATCGAACACGATAAAGCCCTTGAAACCATTTGGCCACTTCAACTCATGGGAGAAAAAACCGACCGCCTTGAAGCCCACTTAAAACTGAGCAAACTTTTAGGCGATAAAAACCTCTCAAATGAAGCAAAAACCAACGCCCTTATTCTTCTTTTAGAAAACAAAAATTATGCCTATAGACGTATTATGAAAGCTCTTTTCTCTTTGAATTTAACCGAAGCATGGAACCATATCGACCCAAAACGAATTCACTCCATTCTTGATATTTTATGGTTCTTACCCTCTTTAAACCTCAACTTTGATATAATTTCGTCCAATGAAACATTGAGGGCTATCTACCATGCTAAAGGCATATTACAGAACAAAGAAATGGAGTCAAAATCCAATATCTTTGCCATCGACACCATTATTGCTTCACAAAAAGGAGGCAGTAATAACGTTGATTTAAGCTTTAGTTATGGTTGTGAAAAGTGCAAACAACACTTTCCCATTGGTTTTACACGATGCCCAAAATGTTACGCGATAGATACCATACAAGTCAAGGAAGCTGTTGCAAAAAAACAGTCGCAAACAGGCTACTCTCTACTTTGATAGGTCAATGGTACTATAACGTTTGGCACTGCCCAACCTAGAACAAATAATAAAATAGGAGTCAATAATGAATCACCACTTTAAAGCACTCGAAAAAGCTTTAGACTACACCTTCAAAAGAAGTGACCTCATCACCGAAGCACTCACGCATAAAAGTTATAAAAAACCCTATAACAATGAGCGATTAGAGTTCTTAGGTGATGCTGTACTCGATTTAATTGTAGGCGAGTATCTTTTTACCAAATTTCCAACTGAAGATGAGGGCGTACTCTCTAAAATTCGTGCGTCATTGGTCAATGAAAAAGGGTTTACCAAATTGGCAAACAGCATTAATTTGGGTAAATCCCTGCTTATCTCTCCCGCCGAAGAGAACAACGATGGACGGATTAAACCTTCATTGCTCTCCAATGCTTTTGAGGCGGTTATTGGTGCCATTTATTTAGAATCTGGATTAGAAATCTCTTCTAAAATTGCCATTAAACTCATTGAATCCAACTATCCAACCATTGATTTGAATTCACTCTCAAAAGATTTTAAAACCACCCTTCAAGAGTTAACCCAAGCCGATTTTGGTGAAACACCAACCTATAAAATGGTACGCTCTTTTGGACCAGACCATAAAAAAGAGTTTGAAATTGCCATCGAGTTACAAAACAAAACCATCTCTTCTGCTCGTGGGCGTAGCAAAAAAGAAGCTCAACAAAAAGCTGCGGAAATCGCCTTAAAAACACTCAAAGGAGAGTTGAATGAGTAATACCTTTGGCAAAATTTTTACCCTAACCACCTTTGGTGAGTCACATGGTAAAGCGTTGGGGTGTATTGTCGATGGCGTTCCTGCTGGACTGGCAATTGATGAAACCTTTATACAATCTGAACTCGACCGAAGAAAACCTGGTAAAAGTAACCTTGAAACAGGACGCAAAGAGGATGACCGTGTTGAAATTTTATCAGGAACGTTTGAAGGAGTCAGTACAGGAACACCCATTATGATGATTATCTTTAATGGCAACCAAAAAAGCCATGACTATGACAATGTCAAAAATTTGTTTCGCCCTGGTCATGCCGATTTTACCTATTTTCATAAATATGGTCTGCGTGATTATCGTGGAGGTGGACGAAGTTCTGCTCGTGAAACAGCAGCAAGAGTCGCTGGTGGTGCGATTGCCAAATTGATGCTCAAAACTTTAAGTGTTGAAATAGAATCAGGTCTGTGCGAAGTTGATGGAATCAAAGCAAATCACTATGATTTTGATTATGCTAAAAAATCAAAACTCTATGCCCTAGATGCCAACGTTGAAGCCCAACAAGAAGTGGCAATTTTAAATGCCAAAAACAATCACGATTCCGTAGGTGGTGTGGTACTAACCATCGCCAAAGGCGTACCTATAGGATTGGGTGAACCTCTTTATTATAAACTTGATGCCATTTTAGCCGAAGCGATGATGGGAATCAATGCTGCCAAAGGGGTAGAGATTGGAGAAGGCATTGCTAGTACCCATCTAAAGGGGAGTCAAAACAATGATGCCATTACCCCCAATGGTTTTAAAACCAACCATGCAGGTGGAATATTGGGGGGGATTTCAAATGGTGATGAAATTGTGGTTAAAACCCATTTTAAACCAACACCTTCTATTTTTCAAGCTCAAGATACCGTCAATACCCACAATGAAGCAATGAAGTTTGAGCTAAAAGGTCGTCACGACCCCTGTGTTGCCATTCGTGGTTCAATTGTCTGCGAAGCCATGATGGCCCTCGTTCTAGCCGACATGACTTTGCTAAATATTGGTAAGAAAATGGAACATCTTCAATGTATCTACCAAAAGTAGAGAGCCTCACACTCTCTGCTTCTTTTTAATCTAACTTTTCATTCATCTATTAATTCTTTTTCTTTACACAGTACTAAACATTATTGATGTATTATTATGAAATAATATTGAAAAATAATATATAATTCTTTTTCAAATAAATTATTATTTTAATTTTAATAATTATTAAAAAAACTTAAGAAAAAAATAAGTATAATAACTCTATATCTTAACAGGTTATAGTAAAAAGGTTCGCAGATGCATACATTTAAAATAACATTCATTACACTTCTTATAAGCACCCTTTTTTATGGTTGTGGTAGCAGTGGTACCAACAACAACAGTAACAATAAAATATACCCAACGGCATTGGGAATTGCCACCTCTATTGGTTCTGAAGATTTAAACAACAATGTTGTTAACCAAAGCAAAACATTAACCCAAGTAAAAAATGAAATTGGTACCATGTTAACAACCCATATTACAAACATCAATCAACAAGAGGCGACTCTATTTGGAACAGAGTTCCACTACTGTTCTTTGAGTGGTTCTAATGAGTTAACAACCACCAAAAACAATGAAAACAGTGATAGTTTAACCACTGTTCAAAACTTTGATGCATGTCAAAATGAAAAAACCATACAAAATGGTAATATTGAAATTCTCTATTTGGCTATCAACAGCGATGGAAAATTTCCAACGTCTTTAGCATTAACCTCGCTTGATGCCTATCAATTTAATGATTTGGTGTTAGAGAAAAATTTTATGATTGAGAGCAATAAAATTGTATACGATACAAACAATCCTGAACAGATAAATTCTATCGCATTCGCATTAACAGGAATACTTACCTACAAAGGTACACAATATACCTTTAATCATGTAGAAGAGATTGTTAAGTTTTAAACCTTTATCCGCTTCCACTCTCCTTGCTCAAACGCTCTCCATAAAAAGAGGGCTTTGACAAAGGTATCTGCAATCATTGCAATATAGACCCAAAGAATATCATTAAAATACCACGACAACGCAAACGCAGGAATAATCCGAATCAACCACAACGAGATTAGATTAATACGCAACGTTCTCTTACTGTCTCCTGCACCACGCAATGCACCTGAAAGCACAAAACCAATTGCCAACGGTATTTGAGAAAGTCCCACAATTTTCAGATACAAACTCGCCTCTTTAATCGTTAATGCATCATTGGTAAAAAACTTCACCATGTATTCAGGGGTAAATATCATAAAAAAGGAGAGAAAAAACATCAATCCAACCGCATACTTCATCACCAAGAGTACATCTTCACGCGACTGTTCAGGATTTTTAGCTCCCAACCCTTGCCCCATAAGTGCCATGGCAGCAATGGTAAATCCAATTCCAGGCATAAAAGCAACACCTTCTATCCGTAAACCAATCTGATACCCCGCCAATACTTCTGTGCCATAATCGGCGATTATCGCCGTAAAAAGCATAAACGAACCCATGGTTAACGAGCGTTCATACGAAGCGGGTAGCCCGACTTTTAACGCACGTTGTAACAATTTTTTAGAAAAATGCACCATGGGTTTAAATGGTGTTTTACCCTTCACATACAACACCATGTACACCAACAACTCCAAAAAATTCACAATCACTGTAGCCACTCCAGCCCCCACAACACCCAAAGCAGGAAACCCAAAATGTCCAAAAATAAGCAGATAGTTTAACCCCACATTTAAAACGATCGAGACCAATTTAACATACATTGGTGTGGTGGTATCTCCTGTTGCATTCAACGCTGAAACAAAAACCAACTTCATAAAAATAAACGGCATCATCAAGGTTAAAACCTGAACATAAGCACTTCCTAGTTCTCTAACCTCGGGTGCTGTTCCAAACCAAACATAGAGTTGAGACGAACCAAAATACCAAAAAGGCATAACCAACAACGAAAGTATCCATGCAAACTGCCACAAAGTAGAGAGTGCCAAAGAAGCTTGGCTCATCTTTTTCGCCCCTTTAAAACGTGAAATCAACGCATTCGTCCCAACATGAAACAGCGTTAAAATAGCAAAGATAAACATCAATGATTGCAACCCAACGCCCACTGCTGCAACCGCAAATGCCGAAATGGTTCCCACCATAATGAGGTCTGTAATCACCTGCAACATATCGAGTAAAGAGTTAAAAGCAGAAGGGAGTGCCATGGCAAGAATTTTTTTGTGTTTGGTTGTATCAATTGTTAGAAATTTCAATGAGTCCTCGGTAATAAAAATATTTGGTACAATTTTTTATATTTGGTTGTATTAATCATTAAAAATTTTAGGAATAAACCTAATACTTCTTATTCGTATACACCAACAAATCGTCTTTGCTCAAATTATCAAGCAATGTAGAAAAATGGGTATTGGTTAACAATCTTAAATGCTCATCATTGAGTTGCTCAACTTCGGCTGTAAAACCGTTTTTAGAAAAAAGTACATACTCATCGACATTCAGTTCTACTTTTTGGCACTTCTCTTTTAGGGTAGTGAACATGTTTATTTTTGCTTCATCTTTGGAGTATTTGCACTCACCTGCCAACAATTTTCCAGATTTTCTTTTGGCGAATATCTCTATTTGTACCTGTTTGTCGTAGTAAGAACCAATGGAGACAATAGGGTCATCCTCAAACTTTTGAGCAAAATTTTGTTTGACCAACTCTAGCACCAATTGATTGCTCAGTAAAATAGAAAAATTGGCTCTAAGGTCGTTCCACTTTTGTTTAAATTCACTGAAATTTCCCTCAGAGATGCTTTTATTTTGTTATTTTAAAAACCATCTTCCATCATAAGGGATTAACACATCCACAAAATTAGCCCACGCTTCATGACTAAAAAGTGCATTTTCAATCAATGAAGTATCGGGTGCAATAGAGAATAATCCTACCAATGAAGCATAGACAATGGCCGTATGTATTTTATCAGCAGTGGTTTTAATGCTGTAAAATTTTAGGGCCGTTCCCAACGATTTTTTAACCCGTCTATTCCCCAAATCGACACTGTAAGTTTCATCGAGTATTAAATGTACCAAATATCCAAAACTAATCATAATGCCATAAACCCATGAAACCAAAGCGTCCAATCCGAAAAAAACGTGCATTAAAATGGCAACCACAATGCCCCATAAAAAAGCAACAGGAACCGAGTGAAACATTCCTCGATGTTTGGATATTTTACGAAACAGCTCCAAAAATCCATAACGAATCCCTGCAAAAACCAAAGCCGACATCAGAAACATCTCGATAATCGAATAGGTTGAAGATTTCACAAATATCACCATAATGGTCATCAACAACGAAAGCACATTAAAGCCCACTTTAATCGAGGTGGAGTGGGCCGAATCGACATCGGGCAATAAACCACCAAACGTTCCCAATACAAAAGCAAGAACGGCTTGTTCAGGCGTTACAACCTCCATGGAAAGTAGCGTTCCACTTAAAACAGCAGAAGCAGAAGCTGCAACAGTAAAGTGTGTATTAAAATTTGCCACCTACTTGTCTACTTTAACAACCAATTTATGTGTGTTACCTAAAATATCTTCGACAATTTGCTCATCTGAAAAAAGTACCAAATAAGGTTTTGGAGTCAACCATCGCCCTGTACGATTCTGTGTGGCAACCGATGTTTCAACCAACCACCCTTTCCAATCAATATCGCCTCCATACGCCAAACCTTTTCGTTTATACGCCCGTTTTGGTTCAGCAAATTTATACTGTGCCAATGCTCCATTGGTTAACTTGGTCGAGAAATAACTCTTAATTGACGACACATATTTTTTGGGTTTTACGCCATACTCATCGGCTTTAGCCATACCAACAGCAACCCCCATATAAGGTTTTGGCGTAGATGAAGAAGAGACACATCCCGAAAACATACCCATTACAGCCAACATACCCACTATTTTTAATCTTTTATTCATACTGTTCCTTTAATACTTTTTGAATGCCTTCTACCAAAGCAATTTTTTCAATAGACCTAATTTCATACGCATAGGTTTCAAAATCTTTGGCACCTTTATCCACCTCTTTTTGTAAAATAACCTCTCCGCCGTCTAGTTCACTACTCACCCAATGTACGGAAACCCCACCTATCTCATGTTCATCTTCATAACTTCGCTCTATCTTTTTCAAGCTTGGCAATCTCCTCTATTAAATCTGTTGGAAGCATAGCGTAAGAACTTCCATTATAAGCTTTCGCACCTACGGTAAGTGCCAATGAAGCGTGAATTGCAGAGTCGAGTGGTGAACTACCTTGTGCCAACAATGCTCCAATTAATCCACTCAAAACATCCCCTGACCCCCCTTTACTCAGCTTGGTACTTCCATGAGGATTAACAAAGAGTTGCTTATCTTGGGCAATAATCATATTGGCTCCTTTCAACAACAGTGTCACATGAGGATAAAGTGTACAAAACTCACGCACTTTAGCAAATCGATTGGCTTGAAGCACCGCAATATTCAATGGTGTATCAATGGTCATGTTCCACAATGCTACAAACTCTTTGGGATGTGGGGTAAGTACCATCTCTCTATCGTTTTGTTCTAAAAATTCTAAAATAATCTCATTATGAAAAATATCGGCATCTAAAATAATGGGGGCTTCACTCGCAATAACATCATCGACTATTGCTTCTTCAAAATCTTTACCAAACCCCATACCAAAAGCAATCGCCGTTGTATTATGTGGCAATTGTGTATCTTGCATTAATGCCAATGGTAAAGGGGTTGCCAATTCGCCAACCATCGTCACCAATCCCGCCCCAAACCGTAAAGCAGAACTCGCACTCAAAATTCCTGCACCCTCTTTTTGACCTGCAATCACTGCCAAATGTCCAAAACTTCCTTTGTGCGTCATTTTTGACCATGTACGGCTTGGTAGTTTTATATCCTGTTCTTCTAACAAAAAAATATCGGTCTCAAACCCTTCAGTATATTTGCTGTGATGCAATCCCAAATCCACACAAATCACTTCACCCACATAATCTTTTGCCATATCGGCGTACAAACACTCTTTTAATGCCCCCATCGTAATGGTAACATTTGCAAAAAAAGCCATCGGCAACGGATTTCCATCAACATCAATACCTGTTGGAACATCACACGCAATTTTAAATCCCTTCAATGCTTCAAGTTTCACAATCAGTTTACGCGTTTTCTCATCGAGTTCACGGCTAAGCCCTGCTCCAAATATGGCATCGACAATCACATCGGCATCATGCACCTCATCAACAAACTCTATCTCTAAATTTTGCACCCGTTCCAGTTGTACCTCTGCCATCACCGAACGCACCCCAAAAGGAATATGCAAACGCACGTTATAAAAGCCCTGCAATAACCGAGCCAACACAATTCCATCCGCTCCATTATTGCCCACCCCACAAACAATCAACACCGAACCCTGCTCTTTAAAATGGTCTTTAATATACTTTGCCATTCCCATTGAAGCATGTTCCATTAAAATATCTTCGGTTAGGTTGTACTCTTCGTAACATCGGGTGTCTAGGGGGTAACAAGATTTGTAGAGGGGTTTCATAATTGTACTTCCTTTTGATTCCTAACTTTGGGTGGGACTAAAGTCTCCACTTCCTAAACCAGTCAATATGTTAAAGAGATAATACCAAAACTCACCAAACCATAATATTAATTTTGATATAATTCGCGACTTTTATCCATTCTATAGACCCTATAGAAAATCTGATAAGGAAGGGGGTGCTTGATTATGCCAGGAATTAAAATATCACAAAGAGATTCATTTGATGACTCTTACAGAAAATTTAAAAGACAATGTGACAGAAACCTAATCGTTACTGAAGCAAGAGCTAGACAACACTACGAAACTGCAACTGAAGGTAGAAAAAAAGAGAAAATTGCAACTCGTAAAAAAATCCTTAAAAAACTTTATATACTTAGAAGATACGAATCCAGACTCTAATCTTTACGGCTCTTTAGCTTTTTTAAAGATCACCTTTATGGTGGTCTTTCTTACCCATTATTTCCCCAACTCTCTCCATTTAACATTAATCTCTTTAAGATAAAATATCACCACTATTTTATGTAAAGGTTTTTAAATGACATTCACTTCACCACTACAACAAGACGCCATTAAAATCATGCTTTTAGGCTCTGGAGAGCTTGGAAAAGAGGTTGCCATCGAAGCTCAACGACTCGGAATTGAGGTTGTTGCTGTTGATAAATATGAAAATGCACCTGCACACTTGGTTGCCAACCGTTCTTATGCGATTAATATGCAAGATAAAGATGCCTTGATTGCCCTTATTGAAAAAGAAAAACCCACTTTTATTTTACCCGAGGTTGAAGCCATCTCTATTGAAGCACTTTTTGAAGTTGAAGCCAAAGGTTTTCATGTGATTCCTAATGCTGAAGCGGTGAGTAAAACCATGAACCGTAAAAATATTCGTGTGTTTGCATCAGAGACGTTAGGGCTTACTACGAGTAAATATCAATTTGTAACTACTTTAGAAGGTCTCAAAAAAGCAGGGCAAGAGATAGGTTTTCCATGTGTGATTAAACCTGTTATGAGTAGTTCAGGTCATGGTCAAAGTATCGCTAAAACCGCGGATGATATTGAAAAATCTTGGGAGATTGCCAAAGAGGCTCGTGGAGATGCGAGTGAGTTGATTGTTGAAGAGTTTATTAAATTTGATTATGAAATCACCCTGCTCACCACACGAACTGAAAATGAGACAGTATTTTGTGAACCAATTGGACATATTCAACAAGATGGCGACTATATTTTATCGTGGCAACCCATGCCTATGAGTGAGATTGCACTAAAAAAAGCCAAAGAGATTGCAAAAGCAGTAACTGATGGTTTGGGTGGTCGTGGTATTTTTGGCGTTGAATTCTTTGTCAAAGATGATGAAGTTTACTTTTCAGAACTTAGCCCACGTCCACATGATACAGGAATGGTAACACTCATTACCCAAAGTCAAAGTGAATTTGCCCTTCATGTTAGAGCCGTTCTTGGTTTACCACTCGATTATACCTTTTATGGATCAGGTGCATCGGGTGCATTTAAAGCCAAAAATGAATCCCATCATCCAAAAATAGACGTACCCGATTCTGCCTTTAGTGCCAACTCATTTGTACGGGTATTTGGAAAACCAGAATCGCATGTTGGTCGTCGTATGGCGGTTGCTTTGGTGTTAGATGAGGATGTTGAAGTGGCAAAAAATAGAGCTTTAGAGATTGCTCAAAGTATTCGTGACTATTAAACGTCTCTACTTTAACATCTTTCTAAATTCAGAGAAGATATAGGCACTCTCATGAGGTCCAGGACTTGCTTCTG
>DYMW01000010.1 GCA_020721385.1 Sulfurovum sp.
CCATAATGTTTTTGTTAATTATATCATAAAATCAGAGGATGGTTTCTCGGTAGGGGCAATCCCTTGTGGTTGCCCCCAAATAGCCGTTCAATCTCCACTTTTGTGATTTTTGATAATCATAGAAATAGCCGATTTAGACAAGCCAAGAAAGGAAGCAATCTCAATTTGAGAATAACCATCCTCTGCATAAGCCAAAGAGATAACGCTGTTCCTCCTAAGCGACTGTCCCCTTTTATCTAACAAATCATCCTAAAAAAAGAAAAGAAGTTTTAAATCTAATTTTTATGGTAGAATTATATCCAACATCTTTATATAACAAGAATATATCTCCTCTATATAAGAATCCTTAAGTAAGAATTGTGTAAAATGAACAAAATTGAAAATCTATCAGAATTTGCAAATAAAAGATTTGGTCAAAACTTTTTAAAAAATGACGCCATTATAAAACAGATCATCCAATCGATTCCCAATGACAATTTAAAAATTGCCGAAATTGGGCCTGGCTTAGGTGATTTAACCAAAGAGCTAGTATTGGCTCGAAATGTCACAGCATTTGAGGTTGATAAAAGATTATGTGAGCATCTCCAAAATAGTTTTAGTGAACCCATCCGTCAGGGGACTTTAACTATTCATTGTGGTGATGTGCTTGAGCGTTGGGGGGAGAATATGCTATTGGATGAAGATTATCATCTTGTAGCCAATCTACCTTATTATATAGCCACCAATATTATCTTAAAAGCATTAAAAGATGAACATTGCCAATCCATTTTGGTCATGGTTCAAAAAGAGGTAGCCATCAAGTTTTCAGCCCAATCGGGAGAGAAAGCTTTTTCAGGTTTATCGGTTTTAACCCAAACTGTGGGCTATGGCGAATTACTTTTTGATGTGGGAGCAGAAAATTTTGTTCCTCCACCAAAAGTAACCTCTTCTATTCTTTTAATTCGTAAAGAACGTACTGAAGATAACAAAAATTTTGAAAATTTTTTAAAAGTTGCCTTTAAACAGCCACGAAAAAAATTAACCAAAAATCTAAGTACCGATTATGATAAAGATAAAATTGAAGCACTCTTATTACAAAAAGAGATAAATCTTACTATTCGACCTCATGAAGCTACGACTCTTATTTATCATCACTTATATAATGAATTAAACAAGGATCATATCGATGGAAGAGAAAAAAGCGAATAACCATTCGCCAAAAGATAATGAAAATAAAACAAGACGTGACCGTCCTGATAGACCAAGACGTTCACAAAACCCGCACAGAAAACCAAAACAAGCCAATGAACCTGTAGCAGAAAAACCTACAACAGAAACCAATGCCCATATTACCACACCACAAAAAGAGATTAAACGCCCTGCACCTGAGCCTAAAAAACCTGTTCATAAAAAAAATCCAAATCAACAACCTAAAGCTCCAATCGCACATGTTGAAAAACCAAGTCATCCTAAAAAACCGACTGCACCAAAAACCAACAATGCTAGACGAGGACATAAAAAACAAATAGCAGGACCACTTAGCGATGCCATAAAAGCGTCACTAAAAGAGAATCAAGAAGTTAATGACCTTAGAATGAACCCATGGAAACAGATTGATGTTTCCAATAACCATAAAATTCGGTTTACACCACTGGGTGGTTTGGGTGAAATTGGTGGAAACATGGCAGTATTAGAGGATGAAGATTCCGCATTTATTATTGATGTTGGAATGAGTTTTCCCGATGAGAGTATGCACGGTGTTGATATATTGGTGCCTGATTTTTCTTATCTTCATGCCATTAAAAATAAAATTAAAGCCGTCATTATTACCCATGCCCATGAAGACCATATTGGTGCTGTTCCCTATCTCTATAAAGAATTAAAATTCCCTATTTATGGTACACCTTTGGCATTGGCAATGATTGAAAACAAATTCCAAGAGCATGGTTTGATGGAAGATGTAAAGTACTTTAATTATATCACCAAACGAAAACAGTATGAAGTAGGAACATTTAAAATCGAATGGATGCACAATACCCACTCAATTGTTGATGCCTGTTCTTTGGCAGTTGAAACGGTTGCTGGAACCATTATTCACACCGCTGATTTTAAGATTGACCATACCCCAATTGACAATCAAACGATGGATTTACAACGTTATGCATATTATGGCTCAAAAGGAGTACTTTGTCTCTTCTCGGACAGTACCAACTCACATAACCCAGGATTTACCAAAAGTGAAGCGGTGGTAGGAAAGACCTTTGATACCCTTTTCGACCTTGCAAAAGGAAGAGTGATTATGTCAACCTTCTCATCCAATACCCACCGTATCTATCAAGCAATGGAACGTGGAATTGAAGCAGGAAGAAAAGTATGTGTAATTGGTCGTTCAATGGAGAGAAACATTGAGACCACTCGACGATTGGGTTATGTTGATATTGATGAAAAACATTTTATTGACCCTCATGAAATTGGTAAATACCCAGAAGAACAGGTGCTGATTGTCACCACAGGTTCACAAGGTGAAACCATGGCTGCCCTCTCTCGTATGGCAAATGAAGAGCATCGACACGTTAAGCTTAAACCTACCGATACGGTTATTATTTCCGCCCATGCGATTCCTGGAAATGAAGGTTCTGTTTCGGCACTAATGAACCTCCTTGTTAAAGCTGGTGTTACGGTACGCTATAAAGACTTTGAAAATATTCACGTCTCAGGTCATGCAGGTCAAGAGGAGCAAAAGTTAATTCTTAGATTGGTGCAACCAAAATTCTTCTTACCTGTTCATGGTGAGTATAACCATATTCACAAACACGCTCAAACTGCTGTAGCTTGTGGTGTAAATGAACGCAATATTTTACTGATGAGTGATGGTGACCAAGTAGAAATTACCACCAAATATCTTAAAAAAGTTAAAACGGTTAAATCAGGTAAAAGTTACATTGACAACCAAAATAACAAAGAGATTCATGCGGATGTTATTGATGACAGACAAAAACTCTCTAGTGATGGAATTATTAATCTTGCCGTACAGATTCACAAAGCAACCAAAAAAATGGTCGAAAAACCTATTGTTTCTTCTCATGGTTTAATCCCGAATAAAGAAGAGAAACGTTTTGCACATGAGATAGAAAACATCATTGAAACCTTTTTAATTACTGCCGATGAACGAAATCTTGTCTCAAGTAAAGTGGTACAAGATGAGTTACGTGCCATTATCAAAAAATACATCATTCGTACCCAAAAACGGTATCCAATGATTAATCCAGTAGTATTTTTAGTATAAGATATCCTTTATAAGATATTTTTTAATCGCTTTTATAAAGGCTTTTAGTCTATTTTGGCTAAAATTCCAAAATTATTTATGTAAAAAAAGGATTGTAATGACCATTACAGCAACAAAGACCAATACTGCAAACGTATTGGTAACAGCAAAAATTGATAATGCTGATATAGAAAAAACCATTGACAAAACTGCGAAGCACCTTGCAAAAACCACCAATGTTTCAGGTTTTAGAAAAGGGAAAGTCCCTTTAGCTACCATCAAAAAAATGTATGGTGAGCGATTAGAACAAGATGCTGAACAACAAACCCTTCAAGAGGTAGTAGAAGTTGCAAAAAAAGATTTAAATATTGCTACTTCAGATATTATTGCTGAGCCAACATTTAAAAAATATGAAAAAGTTGCTGATGGTATTGAAGTTGAAATAGCTATTTCACTTAGACCAACAATTGTTGCTGAGGGATATGAAAAACTTGCACCAAGTTATGATGAACCAACGGTTGAAGAGAGTGAATTAGAAGCACGATTAAACAAACTTCTTGATGCCAATGCTCCATTTAAAAAACTTACTGAAGAGAGAGCTTTAGAAAAGGGTGACCAAGCAACATTTGACTTTTTAGGTACCATTGATGGTATAGCTTTTGACGGTGGTAAAGCCGAAGGTTTTGAATTGGTTATCGGTTCAGGTCAATTTATTCCTGGATTTGAAGAGCAAATGGTTGGATTAAACAAAGGTGAAACCAAAGACCTTACGGTTACTTTCCCTGAAACATACCAAGCTACTGACCTTGCAGGTAAAGAGTCTGTATTTACGGTAACCCTTCATGAAATCAAAGCAAAAAGTTCTGATGAACTTGACGAAGCAATGGTAAAAAGATTGATTCCTGGTGATGAAACTGCAACTGCTCAAACCGTTAAAGACAAATTAACAGAACAAATCAAATCAGAAAAAATGTCTAAAATTTATAATGAAACACTTAAACCACAATTGATTGAAGCATTAGTGGCTGAATATGACTTTGATTTACCAGAAAACATTGTAGAGCAAGAGATTGATGCTCAACTCAACAACAAAGCCAGAGAGATGAGCGAAGAAGAACTAGCCCAGTATAAAGACAATAAAGAAAAAATCAATGAACTTAGAGAAACCCTAAGAGAAGATGCTACCAAATCGGTAAAAGCAACATTCCTTATTGATGCTTTGGCTAAAAAAGAGTCTATCGTAGTGAATGACCAAGAAGTTTCTCAAACCATCTATTACGAAGCGATGATGAGTGGTCAAGACCCTCAACAAGTAATTGCCTACTACCAACAAAACAATCTTCTACCTGCTGTAAAAATGGGAATGATTGAAGATAAATTGTTTGCTAAAATCATTGGTTTAGAGAACTAAATCCTCTCTACTGCGTTATTCCATGGGCAGAAATGCCCATATTGCCTCCTATTTTTCTAAGTAACTCTAAGTAAAAAAAGTGTATTCTCCTAACAATTAAATATTTAACATTAAAGGTACCAATAATGAGTTATATTCCTTACGTTGTGGAACAAACAGGTCGTGGTGAACGAAGTTATGACATCTATTCAAGACTATTAAAAGACAGAATCATCATGTTGAGTGGTGAAGTTAATGACCAAGTGGCATCAAGTATCGTTGCACAACTTCTTTTTTTAGAAGCACAAGATCCCGATAAAGACATCTATTTTTATATCAATTCTCCAGGAGGCGTTATTACATCTGGTCTTTCTATGTATGACACCATGAATTACATTAAACCTGACATTGTTACTATTTGTCTTGGTCAAGCAGCTTCTATGGGTGCATTCCTTTTATCAGCAGGAACAAAAGGGAAACGTTATGCACTACCAAATGCAAGAATTATGATTCACCAACCATCAGGTGGAGCACAAGGACAATCTACCGATATTCAAATTCAAGCTCAAGAGATTCAACGTCTAAAAGATACCCTCAATGAGATTATGGCAAATACCTGTGGTAAAGATGCCAAACAACTTGAAAAAGATACCGAAAGAGACAATTTTATGTCGGCCAAAGAAGCAGTTGAGTATGGACTTATTGACCAAGTATTAACCAAAAGTTTCAACTAAGGTTTAACGATGATTCGAGATATTGTTATATACCCTGATAAACGTCTAAAAGAGGTCTCAAAAGAGGTTACACAATTCAATGACAAACTTCATACGCTCTTAGATGATATGTATGATACCATGGTTGTAAAAAATGGTGTTGGCTTAGCAGCCATTCAAGTGGGTGTGCGTTTACGGGTGCTAATTATCAATATTCCTATCGAAAATGGAAGACGAGGCGAGAGTGAACAACCCAAAGAGAATACGCTTGAAATTATCAATCCTATTCTTCTTGAAACAGATGGTTACACAAAACATCAAGAGGGTTGCTTAAGTATTCCTGGAATTTTTGAAGATGTTGAACGTGCATCACACGTTAAAATAGAGTATCAAGACCGATATGGTGAAAAACACCTTATTGAAGATGATGAATTTTTAGCAATTGCCCTACAACATGAAATAGACCATCTTAATGGTAAAATATTTATAGAAAAACTCTCATTTATTAAACGCAAAAAGTTTGAAAAAGAGTGGAAAAAGCATCGCAACAATACCTTGTAACACCAGTATTTTATACTGGCGTTACAAATGCTCCCCTGCTCTCATTCCACAAACCCATGCAAAGTACAGATTAAATCCTCCTCTATCCCCATCAACATCCAATACTTCCCCTGTAAAATAAAGACCTTTTTGTTTTCCAGACTCCATCGTTAACGGATTAATCTCTTTGGTATCCACACCACCTGTAGCAACTTCAGCTCCTTTATAGCCCCGACTTCCATTGACTTCAAATTTAAAATCTTTAATGGCATCTACCAATTTTTCAATATGCTTTACACCAATCTGCGATTCGATAAGTGTTGGTAGTTTTAAACCCTCTACAATAATCTCTATAAGCTTTTTATTCAAAAACCCTTGTAACCATACATCCAAAGGTTTTTGACTCTTTTTACGCACACTTTTTTTCATCAAACTTGCCAACTGTTCATGACTCATTTTCGGCATCAAATCTATATGTAGGATGACTGTAGGATTATGAAATAGTTGTTCCATTACAAATCGACTAATATCTAAAATAGCCAATCCTGAAATACCATACGCCGTAAAAAGAACATCGCCTTGCTTTTGAATGGTATATTTACCTTGATTTAACGTTACCTTACTCTCTACCTTTACTCCAGCGATTTGATTTAAATCTTTTCGTGGAGAGGTCAGTTGCACCAACGTTGGAAAATCTTTGATAATACGATGACCAAAACGCTCTGCAAAACGAATACCATCAATAACCCCCCCAAGCTGTGGTGCGGAAACGTGTCCTGTGGCAATAACCACTTTAGCACTTATAGATTTTCCTTGTGTGTGTTGAAGGGTATAAACATTATTCTCTTTGTAAATTTGTTGAACTTCAACATTACAACGAATCTCTACTCCTTGTTGTTCACATTCATATTCTAACAACTCCACCACGGAAGAGGCTTGAAGCGACAGGGGAAAAACCTTCCCTTCTTTGGCTTCAATCAGCTCTAATCCAATGGATTTAAAAAATTGTTTAATGGTTTGAAAATTGTATCCCTCTAAAGATTGCTCAATAAAAGAGGGGTTTTGTGAATAAAAACGATTAAGTGTCGGTTTCTGATTGGCAATATTACAACGACCATTCCCTGTGGCTAATAGCTTTTTACCAACTTTGGCATTCTTCTCTAAAAGCAGAACTTTTTTACCCCGTCTTGATGCAACAATTGCAGAAACCAATCCACTCGCTCCCGCTCCGATGATGATGACGTCAAACATCTATCTTAACGTCTGCTCTAAATCCTCGATTTGGTCTCTTAGACTGATGGTATCCATGTCGTTTTCACCAAAAAGTTTTTCTCTAATCTCTAATACTTTTTTATAATAAATAAGTGCCAATTTTGTTTTTTCTGTTTTTTCATAGACTTTAGCAATATCCATATAGGTAGATAATACCTCTTCGTGTGTTTCACCCAATGCTATTTTGTCGATGGACAATGCTTTGAAATAAAACTTTAAAGCTTGAGCATAATGACTCAAACTGTCATAAACACACGCAACATTATAATAGGTTGTAGCCCGTTCTGCATCATTTTTGGCTAAAATACGTTCATCAATTTCCATTGCTTTTTCATAATAAAGTAACGCATTTTTATAATCTTTTAACTCATCATAATCCAAACCAATGTTGTTATAATCTAAAGAGATGGCACTCCCTTTTTCTTTATAAAATTGTAAATCAACCTCTAACTGTTTAAAATCCTCTTGTAAAGCATCTTCATACTCACCATTTTCAAAATAGCTTTTTCCAAGATTATAATGGGTCTGATCAGACTTGGCTTGTTTCGTTTCTTTAACCATTTTTTGATTATTATCTATAACCTCTGACGAATCAGAACACCCTGTAAACCACAAAGATGTTCCTAAAACCAACGATACCGCCAATATATTTTTTTTCATTATTCCGTTCCTTTATGTTGTCTGTTCAGATTTTACCATAATTAAACTCCATTTTCTGTATGATACTTTTAACTTAAAAATAAAGAAGAAACAGTTGACACAGTCGAAGCAAAACTTTGATATAAACTCCAACATTAATCGTCCATTGGCTATACTATCAAAAAAATTACAGGAGTAAATAATGTGTGTTGAAAAGATACAAAAAATCCTTTTGGCTTCAGTGTTGGGAATTGTCCTAATGTTGATAGGAACAGGCTCTCTTAAACTGGCATTAATGTTACAAGTTATTGTCATTATTATGTTAATGATGAGTGCTTTTTCAGGATTTTGTTTCATTACAAAAATACTCAGCTCTGAATTTCCTTCCTGTAATGACAAAGATAAAGAGGACAAAAAATAATGGCAAACATTTCATATAAAGATGCTGGGGTGGATATTGATGCAGGAAACAACTTTGTTGAAGCAATTAAAGCAGATGTAAAATCAACCTTTGATGCGAATGTAATCGGAGGTATCGGTTCATTTGCAGGTGCGTATGCCCTTCCAACAGGATATAAGGAACCTGTAATTCTTTCCGCAACCGATGGTGTAGGAACCAAATTAAAACTTGCCATTGAGAGCAATATTTTTGATACCGTAGGTATTGACCTTGTTGCAATGTGTGTCAATGACCTTATTTGTAACTTTGGAACGCCAATGTTCTTCTTGGACTACTATGCAACAGGAAAATTGGTTCCTGCCAATGCCAAAGATGTAGTAGCTGGAATTGCTGAAGGATGTCGCCGTTCAGAGTGTTCATTGGTAGGTGGTGAAACCGCAGAAATGCCAGGAATGTACTCAAATGATGACTTTGATTTGGCTGGATTTGCAGTAGGGATTGCCGAGCGTTCAGAGATGGATACCCTCTCTAATGTTCAAGAGGGTCAAGTCATTATTGCCCTGCCAAGTTCAGGTGTACACTCCAATGGTTTCTCGTTGGTTAGAAAACTTTTCTTTGAAAAACTAGGCATGAGTCTACAAGATGATTTTAATGGTAAACCACTCATTGACACACTACTCACTCCAACACGTATCTATGTCAAAGAGTTCAAAGCCAATAAAGCAAACATCAAAGCCTTAGCCCACATTACAGGTGGTGGAATTGTTGAAAACTTACCAAGAGTTTTACCTGATGGAATGCGTGCAAAAATCAATAAAGAAAGTATTAGAGTGCTTCCTATTTTTGAATTCATGAGCCAATATGTTGACGAAGAAGAGATGTTTAGAACTTTCAATATGGGTGTAGGTATGATTTTAGTGGTCGATGCCGATAAGGTTGATACCATTTGTGCCAATACAGATGGTTATGTCATTGGTACCATCCAAGCAGGTGAAAAAGGCGTTGATTTAATCTAAAATCAACACCATATTTCTGCTATAATCATTTGATACAATAATATAATCTTTTAAGGGGGTTACACCATCTATGAAACTAACATTAAGACAAATGGAGATATTTTTAAATGTGGTTAAAGAGGGTCACCTTACCAATGTAGCAAAAAAAATGGGGCTAAGTCAATCGGCTATTTCTATGTCGATTAAAGAACTAGAAAACATTTTAAACCATCCTCTTTTTGACCGAATCAATAAAAAACTCATTCTCAATGAGATGGGACGTGCTTTTGAAAAAGAGATTGCACCCATGATAAAAAAGCTTAAAGATATTGAATATGAATTTAAAAACTCTGTTAATAAAGGCATGGTAAGAGTGGGGGCGAGTACCACTATTGTTGACTATCTGATGCCTCCAATTCTTTGTAGCTACATGAACAACTATCCTGAGGTAAAGGTTGGACTCAAAGAGGGCAATACCCAACGCATTGTTGAACTGCTTAAAGAGGGTGAGATAGATGTTGGATTTATCGAAGGAAGGGTGAATGACCCCGATATTATCAAAGAGATTATTGGTATTGATGAGTTAATTGTGGTAACCACCGACCAATCATTAATCATACCCTCCTTTATTGATACCTTACAAGAAAAAAAATGGGTCTTACGAGAAGAGGGTTCAGGAACACGTGATGTTTTTTTAGACTACATTAAAGACAAAGTCGACCACATCAATATCTTTTTAGAACTTGGACATACCGAATCCATTAAATCCCTTCTACTCAATCATCAATGTTTAACCTGTATCTCAAAAATTGCTGTAAGGTCGGAACTCAGTGATGGTAAACTCATGCAAGTTCCTCTTAAAAAATTTGAATGTAAACGTGAATTTTTAATGATTTATCATAAAGACAAATATCACAGTGAACTCTTTGAAAAGTTTATCTACTTTAGTAAAAGCATGATTAAGAAGATGTTGAACGAAACACGTTAAGGGCTTTTTGATAATCAGAAGGATGGTTTAAATTTAAAAACAAATCATCCTCTTTCATCTCAACTTCTTGTGTCATTACTTTAGATAAAAGCAGTTGAAGCCGATGATTTCCCTCTTCTAAAAATTTCTTTGCTTCATTTAAAATTCCTCGGCGATAAATGGCACACAAAGGCTCAAGCCCCTGTTTTGACCGTGCCACAATTACCACACTCTCGTGTTTTGCTTCCTGATAAAGTTGCTCAATCATTTGAGTGGAGATTAAAGGAGCATCAACACTTAACACAAAGACTTCATCTACGGTTATTAACGTTTCAAAAATAGAAACCAATGCCACCAAAGGGGATGAACTCTCATAACCATCTTCTATAATGGTAGCTGGAAAATCAAATTTATTTGACTTGGCTGAAATATAAACGTTATCAAAAAATTGTAACAAACGCACATATTGATACTCTGCCAAACTGTTAAAATTGCCAAAAGGAAGCAATGCTTTATCCTCTTGCATTCGAGAACTTTTTCCTCCTGCAACAATCACGGCTATTTTTTTCATAAAAAGGCTCTTTTTATTGTGTTCTTCCAATCCATTCAATAATGGTATCCGCTAATTTTCGACCATATCTGGCTGAAAATTTATCGTTAACCAAAACCACCACCACATAACGTTGACCTGAAACACCTTCTACATAACCTGCAATATTGGAAACACCTCTAATGGTTCCTGTTTTCATCCATGCTTTTCCAAAAACACTAGAATTATAAAAACGTCGTTTAATCGTTCCATCAATACCTGCAATAGAGAGCGTATCCATCCATCGTTGTCCATAGGTTTTAGCCCCATGATCTAACAAATTTGCCAATGTTTGTGCGGTAATTTTAGAGGTTCTTGAAAGTCCTGAACCATTATCAATAAAGGTTTTTCCTTTCTCTAAAATATAGTATCTATTTAAAATTTTTTTGATGGCATTACGCCCTTTTACGTTGCTACTTGGAAGAGGATATTTAATTGCCCCCAAGGTCAACATAATCTGTCGAGCAAAGAGATTGTTACTCTTTTTGGCTGTCTTAGAAATAATCTCTTCAAGAGATTGAGAGTAGTGTGAAAAAAGATAATTGGCCTTTGGTGGTGTTGAACTCAATTGCAGTTTTCCATTCAATACAATACCTTGATTTTTCATCTGTGCTACTAATGTATAATAAAAAGAGAGATAAGGTTTGGTTACCACTTTACAAATGGTTCTAGGGGGACACTGTCTTGCAATCGCACCCGAAAATACCATGGTTGATTCATTAATACTTACTCTAGGCCAAGCACGTGATCCACGACATGAACCATTAACCACCTTTAACTTATTGACCACCTTATAACTTAAATCGGGAATATCTTTATTGATACTGACTGCTTTTCCATAAGGAGTGACACAAAGGGTACTTTTACGCTCATTGAACATCATTGCATCAGGCATGGCATTGTAAGGGCTGTAGATATTGTTATCAAAACCTGAGTTGTTTTGTGTAGAGACTTGAAAACGACTTCTATCAATCACAATATTGCCCATAATATGCCGAATACCTTGATTTCTCATTTCACTAACAATACTATCCACATCGTCTGTTGCCAAAGTGGGGTCGCCTGAAGCTTTGACAATAAAATCTCCTTTTAATAAACCATTTTTAATCGTTCCTGTATAATAAAACTTGGTCTCCCAACGATAATCATACCCCAATTCCAGTAGTGCCGAATAGGTGGTTAAGAGTTTAATAACCGAAGCAGGAGAACGCTCTGTATGTGTATGCCAAGAGACAAGTGGCGTAAAAGAGTTCACTGCTTGAACATGAATACTGTAGTTGTTTTTATTTAAAGGAATCGAATCAATTTTGTGTGCCAAACCAATGGGCATTACACTTCCAAAGGCTCTACTAAAAAGAATAATAAAAATAAAAAAGATAAGTTTTTTCACCTATATTCCTATAAACATAAAGAGTAAGTAAGAGAATAAAAGAGCAATTTGCCCAAAATACGACCGTTGTTTTTTCATAAATAACCTTAAAAGAAATTTTTATGATAATAGTCAAAAATTACTTTAAAAGTCCTATACTTTAGGGGTTTATTTTTAACAGACCGTCCAATTCTCTAACTTAAAGATATCTTCTGTGCAAGGCATTCCTTTCCAACCAGAAACATCCAGATACATCATCGAAGTACTTAATGCATAATATGAAGGGTAAGTTACCGAAGGGTCATCTAACAGTTCTGAAATATAGAGCCGTTCTTTCTTTTTTTGATACATTTTTTATAAAATTTTTTCCACCATCAACTGTAACGTCACACGATTGTTAAAATGGTTCTCATTAATACCATAAACAACTGAAACCACTTGCCCAATGTGAAAAATTTCTTTGGTCTTAAAGAGTACTCCTTGTTGAATAATCCCCTCATGTGAAAAAGTAAAACGTCGATGTTCATTCTCTTTTCCCATATTGACAACCTCTTCTATGATAACATTATTGGTAATAAACTTGGGTCGTGGATTGGCTTGACCATAAGGCTCATACATTTTCATCATGCCAATTAAATTAAAATCAATATGTTTAAAACTTAACACTCCTAAAATATCTGGGTCAACCACCATTGTATTGTAATTTTCAGCCAAGTAATTCTGTTGTAGCTCTTTTTTAAAAGTTTCTAAATTCTCTTTGGGTAGACTCAAACCAATAGCAGAATCATGACCTCCAAATTTATTAAAAAGAGAACGACAAGGGTCGGTGATTTTAAAAAGATTACAGACATGAAAACTTCGTCCACTCCCTTTTAAATCACCCTGTTCACTGTGGGTTAAAATAATGGTTGGTTTCTCATACACCTTTCCTACCCTTGCGGCAACAATACCCACTACCCCTTCATGCCAATTCTCACCAACCACCACAATAACAGGGTCATCAGGATTTACCAAAGCTAATGCTTCATCAGTAATGCTCTGTTCAGTTGCTTTTCGAGCGTTGTTAAAATCAATCAGTCGCTTTAACCGTATCTGGGCATCATAAATATTGCTACTTAATAAAAACTCTACCGCCCATTTGGCATCATCCATGCGTCCTGCAGAATTGAGTACAGGAGCAATCTGAAACCCAATATCTTCTGCATTGAGTACCTCTTTATCCAATTTTTCCCTAAAAGCTTGAATCGCAGGTAACGTAGAACGGTTAAGCAGTTGTAATCCCGCCAAAACCATCGCCCGATTGATATGTTGCAACGGCATCATATCGGCAATAATAGCAATGGCAACCAACCCAATATAGGACTTAATGTCCATTTGACTCTTTAAAGCCTTATTCAACGAGGCTATAAGGTACCATGCAATCTGGGCTCCACACACTTCAGCATAAGGAAAAGAGCAATCTTCTTGTTTTTGGTCAATAATAGCATAAGCTTGGGGTAAAACAGTTGGCAGTAAATGATGATCGGTAATAATCAACTCAATGTTTTTTTCTTGACACAATTTAGAGGCTTCTACTGCAGCAATACCATTGTCTACCGTAATGGCTAAATCATACGTTTCAATTCTTGGAATTAAATTGGTAGAGAGTCCATACCCATCACGAAAACGGTTAGGAATAATCCATTTTAAGTCAACCCCAATGGCATTGAAAAACATCTTCATAAGCGTCGTTGAAATTACCCCATCGACATCATAATCACCAATAAGAACAATTTTTTCACTTTGATGAATCGCTTGAACAATACGCTCTGTGGCTCTGTCCATATCTTTAAAGGTAGAAGGGTTCGGTAAATCGGTTAAAGAGAGAAAACCCTCGTTTTTAAAACGAGTGCTTAACTGTTGCTCTATATTTTGGGGAGAAATAGGGGTATAGAGCGATGAAGCTCTATACAAATTCATAATTGAGTGCCGTTTTAACAAAAGTTAAAATAGCTGGATTGGGATTTTGTAATCGAGAGGTAAATTCAGGATGAAATTGTACGCCTAAAAACCATGGATGGTCGGTTATCTCTACCGCTTCAATTAATCCATTTGATTCACCTGTAATTATCATACCATTCTTCTCTAATGCTTCCCTATAGAGTGGATTGGCTTCATATCGATGTCGATGTCTCTCAAAAATGGTTGAAGCACCATAAGCTTCACGAAGTTTTGATCCCTCTTTGGTATCACATTCATACTCACCTAAACGCAGTGTTCCACCCATTGGAGAAGTAATGGTTCTAATTTGGGTTGAACCAGCAGCATCAATAAATTCATCAATCAGATAAATAATAGGGTTTTTTGTCTCTTTATTAAATTCTACAGAAGTTGCATCTTTAATTCCTAGAATGTTTCGAGCAAATTCAATCATGGCAAGTTGCATTCCAAGACAAATTCCCAAAAATGGTATTTTGTTTTCTCGTGCATAGGTAATGGATGCAATTTTTCCTTCAACACCACGTTCACCAAATCCACCTGCAACCAAAATACCTGAACAATCTGTTAAGTATTTTTTAGCTCCTTCTGATTCTACTTTTTCACTGTCAACCCATTTAATTTCAACTTCTGTATCTAAATTGGCACCCGCATGAATAAGGGCTTCAGTTAAAGATTTATATGACTCTTTTAAATCCAAATATTTACCTACAAAAGCAATACATGTTTTTTTACTAGGTTCAATAATTTTATGTACCAAATCAGACCAAAGTTGCATATTGGGTTTCAGTTCACCCAAATCAAGTTGTTTTGCAATAGGAATCAATATATCTTGAGCCATAAAATTTAAAGGTACTTCATAAATGGTAGGTGCATCTACCGCTTCAATTACTGAATCTTCATCTACATCACATGTGTAGGCAATTTTACGTTTGATTTCTGTTGGAATACGCTTTTCTCCTCTAAGAATAAGCATATGTGGTGTAATACCAATACGTCGTAATTCTTGTACTGAGTGTTGTGTTGGTTTGGTCTTTAATTCACCAGCGGTTCGAATATACGGTAGCAGTGTAACATGAATATTCATCAGTCTACTTTTACCCAGTTCATGTTTCATTTGACGAATGGTTTCTAAAAAAGGCAGTCCTTCCATATCACCTGTCGTTCCACCAAGTTCAACAATTAAAATCTCTTTGCCTTCACCTGCTAAAATGATTCTCTCTTTAATTTCATTGGTAATATGGGGAACAATTTGAATGGTTTTCCCCAAATATTTACCTTGACGTTCATTTTCAATAACCGTTTTATAAATTTGACCTGTGGTAAAATTGTTGTTTTGGGTTAAAGAGCTGTCTAAGAAACGTTCATAGTGTCCCAAATCCAAATCGGTTTCGGCTCCATCTTTGGTAACAAATACTTCACCATGTTCCAAAGGAGACATCGTTCCTGGATCAACGTTAATATAAGGGTCAAGTTTTAATACCCCTATACGTAATCCTGAATGTTTTAAAAGGGTTCCTATACTGGCTGCGGTAATTCCTTTTCCAAGCGAACTTAATACGCCTCCTGTTACAAATATATATTTGGTCTGGTTGTTTAACATCAATAATTTCCTCTGTTTATGCAATAATTGGCATAATAACTGTAATAAATTGTTCATCTTTTAAGACAAACGGTAAAGTTGGTTCATTCAATAAAATTTCAAACTCAGATTTTTCTACTTGTATAATAAAATCTAAAAGATAGCGACTATTGACGTTAAGTTCAAATCGTTCATTAAGTCCTGTATGTAGTAAAATTTCCGTTTTTGCTTCAATGTTATCCGAAGTTAATGAATTAAAAATAATGGCATCACTTAAAAATGTAATTTTAAGCTCTTGAGAAATGGTGGTAATCATTTTAATGGCATCCAGCATCTCTTTTTTAGGAAGAATGATTTTGAATTTACTGTTTAAAGGAATAATACGTTCATAATCTGGATAATTGCCATTAATTAATCGGGTAAAGAAGTAATAATTTTCATTTTGAATAATTAAGTTTGTTTTATCATAGTAAATATTAATTTGATCTATAAAAAGTTTTTGAATCTCTAATATCGCTTTTTTAGGAATAATAATGGAAAATTCATTAGGATTGATGGTTT
Organism: Sulfurovum sp.; assembly: GCA_020721385.1. Lineage (GTDB taxonomy): Bacteria > Campylobacterota > Campylobacteria > Campylobacterales > Sulfurovaceae > UBA1140. The sequence goes on from DYMW01000010.1 coordinate 16,239, forward strand.
CAATGGTATTGACAGCCAAACGTCTGGTATCGGTTCCTACCAATTGGGTTATATTATTTTTTATGTTTAATAATGCACCATTAAGTTCAAATTTTGGATTGTTGTTGTCGATGGCAGATGCAATTTTTTTTAAGCTTTTAATCAAACTAATTGAATCTAATGTAATTTGAGGTTTATTTTCTATATGAGGGAAAGAGGGAAAATTCTTGGGATTAAAAGTTGGTAGTTTAAATTTTGATTTTTCTTGTTTAATAATTAAATTATTTTCTAACTCTTCTAAAATAATTTCATCATCTTTTAGGATTCTAATAATTTCTAAAAGTTTTTTCCCATTGGCAGTAATAGATCCTTCATGAGAAATAGTAATATTTTTAGTGTTAATGATTAAACCAATTTCTCCATCAGTTGCTTTTATGGTACAAAGATTATTTTGTACTTCTAAATGAATGTGGGCTGTAATTTGACTGGCATCTTTTTTTTCTAGAAAAGGTTGTAAGTTAATTAACATAGATTCAATTAGCTGTTTAGTAACATGAATTTTCATTATTTTTCTCCCTAGTTTTTTACTTTATTTTATCTAATAAATAGTAATAGTAGTAGTTGTGGTTGAAAAGGTGAAAAACTTTTATGGAGCTATAAAGTATGGGATTTAAATCTTCTTAATATAATCCATAAAGTTTCACATCTTTTCACTTTATGGATTATATCTTTTTTTTAATCAAATTGCGATGTGGTAGAATTGATTTTTGTAGAGAATTCTTCTAAAATTAATTTAAAATTTTCATCTGTTTGAATAATTTCATTGATTTTTTTCATTGCATGACTCACCGCAGTATGGTCTTTCATACCAAAATAGACAGCAATTTGAGGCATGGAATTGGGAGTTAAATCTCGTGCCAAATAGATGGCTATGCGTCTGGCTTTAACAACTGTTTGGGTACGTTTTTTAGATTTAATATCAGAGAGTTTGATATTCATTTCTTTGGAGACCAAATCGACAATGTCATCAATGGTAATATTGGTCTGTTTTTCTGCGAGTTGGTCTTTTATAACATTGTGTGCAAACTCTAAGGTAAGTTCTTGGTTCATTAACCCACTATAGGCATTGAGTTTAATAATGGCACCCTCTATTTCTCGGATATTGTTTCCCATATTTGAAGCGATAAAATTGATAATATCTTGATTGAGATTAATCCCATCAATTTCACATTTTTTCTTAATAATGGCAATTTTTGTTTCCAATCCAGGGGGTTGTATATCTGCCATTAATCCCCATTCAAATCGACTCCGAAGTCTGTCAACGAGTCCTGCGATTTTATTTGGTTGTCTATCTGAAGTAATAATAATCTGTTTTTTAGCTTGATGAAGTTCATTAAATGTGTGAAAAAACTCCTCTTGTGTTTGCTCTTTACCACTTAAAAATTGAATATCATCAATCATCAATACATCACACTCACGAAAATGTTCACGGAATTTGTCCATGGTTTGTGAGCGAAGATGTGAGGTAAATTTATTCATAAATTGTTCAAAGGTAGTATAGATTACTTTTTTTCCTAATGCAATTTGATGATTACCAATGGCCTGCATAAGGTGGGTTTTACCTAAACCGACACCTCCATAAAGAAAAAGGGGATTATAGATGGCACCAGGTTTTTCAGCAACACTTTTAGAGGTGGTATAAGCAAATTGATTAGAATCCCCAATAATAAAGCTTTCAAACGTAAAAGAGGGATTGAGTAACGTACTTTTACTTTGTGTTCTTTGTTCACTGTTTTTTTGTTGTTTTTGATCACCATTGGTAGGTTTTTTTTGATTGAGTGAAATAATAATTTTAGGTTTAACATTGGTTTCAATCTCAAAAAGGTGGGCAAGTTGAAATTGATATTTGGTTTTAATCCATCGTGCCATTAAAATATTGGGGGCATAAAATTGGGCAATATTGCTTCGGGAAGCCTCTTCATCATAAATGAGTGTTTTCATATAACGATTCCAATCTTTATTACTTATTTCATTTTTAAGTTTTTGTAGTACTTTTTTTCCGATATTCATAAATTGCCTATTTTTAATGTGAATAAAATTTGTGAATATTATCCAAAGTTGGCTAAAATACGGCTATAAGAACGTGTGAATAAAGTTATTCACATAATACAAAAGGTGTGAATGAATATATTAGGAATTGATCCTGGAACCCACAATTTAGGATATTGCATATTAAAATTAGAATGTGAAAAGTATACTCTTGTTGAAGCAGGTTTACTCAAATTTAAAACAGGTGATTTAAAAGAGAAAATACTTGAATTAAATCGAGGAATAGAGATGATTTTAGCAGCACATTCTATTGATGAAGTTGCCATTGAGGATATTTTCTTTGCACATAATCCTCAAACCGTTCTTAGACTTGCACAGTTTCGTGGAGCTTTGAGTTTAAAGATTTTACTATCAATTGGTAATTATGCAGAGTATACACCTTTACAAGTAAAAAAAGCCATTACAGGGCATGGAAAAGCTACTAAAGAACAAGTGGCTTTTATGGTAAGAAGATTGTTAAATATTAAAAAAGAAATTAAGCCTTATGACATAACAGATGCAATGGCAATTGCCATCACCCATGCGCAAAGGGTAAAGTTTTCAGGGATTTTATCGAAATAAGTGAAAGGAAGGAGTGAGGTGTCTAAAACAAGCTTTAAAGGCTCATTTTAGACAATAAAAACCATGATTTTTATTATTGGTTGCTACCAAAAACAGACTCTTGAATAAATCTATCATAACCATAAATATCTTTTCTAAAAGAGATTAAGCCATCTCTTTTGAAGACGGTAAAATAGGTTGTATAGATAGGTAATTTCTCAGTAAAGTTGAGAGTTCTTGTTGTTAAACTATTACGATAGGTATCAATATTTTTAACATCATAAGGTTTTAGACGTGGCTTTAATACTTCTAAAAGTTCAAAAGGTTGTTCTAAACGCATACATCCTGAACTGTAAACACGATAACGCTGAGCAAAAAGTGATTTATTATCGGTATCGTGTAAGTAAACAGTATACTTGTTTGGAAACATAAACTTAATACGTCCTAAAGCATTATCATCTCCTGGAGATTGTACAAAACGATAAGGAATCCCACCTTGTTCTTTATAAGGAAGCAGTTTGTCAACAGAAAAATTTGTAATTTCTTTGTTGTCACCCCAGCCATTATACGCATGCATATTGTGCTCTTTTAAGTAGTTTGGATTCTCCATTAATGCAGGAATTAAATCTTTTCTAACCAAGTTTTCAGGAACTGTCCACGTAGGATTTAATTCAAGATACGTCATAAAACTAGAGAATAGGGGCGTAGGTCGTTCATCTCTTCCAACAACAGCATTCATGTGTAAAATAGAGTTTCCATCTTTATAGTAATCCATGGTAAAATCAGGAATACTCACCATAATATACTCATTTGGAAATTGATTAGGAAAGACTTTGAGTTTATCTAAGTTGGTAATGATGTTTTCAATGTGTATATCCATCGGTTTATTCAAATAGTAAACAGTAATTTTATCAATAATTCCATTTTGTTCAAGTTTAAATCGTTTTTTATAGGTGTATAGGGCTTGTTCGAGTTCCTTATCAAAAATATCAGTGTAGGCAGTCTGTTGTCTTAAATCACCTTCAAGGGCAAAGCGTTTTTTAATATCGGGAATAAATGGATGTTGATCACCTGCTTTTAAATCTTTACCATATTTAACTTGTGGAATATCTCGCATACCTTGGTAAAAAAGAAGGGCATCAATTAAGTCTTGATGCCTTTGAGGAAGGGGGGTAATTGATCTTAAAAAACCAGGAATATTATGGTTTGCAATGGCTGAAAAAAGTTCAGATGATGAAGGGGAACTTTTCCGTACCATCTCCCAATGGGCTTCAACATCTTTTAACTCTTTAAGTTCACTTATTTTTGTACTAACTTTGTCCCAATCAATATCACTTTTTACAATAAAATTGACCAATGTAATATAAGATTTAGTGAAAGCAATATCCAATAGAGCCAACTCTTGACTGTTTTCATCCAAATTCATGTTGTTGTTAAGAAGGTAGCTATATTGCTCTGCTTGGCTTTGATAAAAATCTTTAAATTTATAGTTAAAATAAGGATTTTGTAAAGCTTCTCTTAGATCATTAATGTTTTGGGCATGTCCAATCCATAGTGGTTTGTTTTTATTGATGGCATAGAGTGAACGAATAACATTTTGATCACTGGTATAAGATCCAAGAACTTGGGGTTCATTTTGAAGAATCGACAATAAACGATTGTCAAGTTGGGTTGACCAAAGTTGTGAAAGTAGTAGGGTGAAGAGAAGTAAAAGTCTCAAAAGTATCTCCTGATTAAGTTTTTAAAAATATGTGTAAAAACTTAGTATAGTAAAATTTTTAGAGATATTTTAAAATAGAGAGGATGGAGAGAGAGTAAGTAGAACACCAAGTTTTTAAAGACTTGGTGTTGTAACTAGGCTTAGAATTGGTATTTAGCACCAAGATTAAGACCCCATTGAGAGTTGGTGTCTGCTTTTTTCATGTAGTTAACAGCATCTGTAAATACAGAAACATTGTCACTAATACCATAATCAAGACCCGCACCATAAGAGAAACCAGTTTCAGTACCATTAGGATTCATGTTTGCTCTTGAAGCACCCAATAAAGCATAAATATTGATTTCATCAGTGATGTCATAGTTTGGTTTAAGGTAAGCACCAATTTGTTTAAATTTAGTACCATTGTCTTTAGCAACACCTACAGTACCTCTTAATTCAGCACCCAAGTAATTCATAAAGTCATAACCAATAATACCAGTTAAACCAATTTGTCTTTCTTGACCAACTTCATCACCGAATAAATTAGCTCTGTCTGCAGAGTTAACAGCAATATCTGTAATGGCACCACCAACATAAAGACCAAGTGCTTCAGCAACCACTGGAGCAACCACTGGAGCCTCTACTTTTGGCTCTTCTACAACAACTTGTTGTGCTGCATTTAAATCTTCATTTTCGAATGTAGTAATTCCACCGATGTCTCCACCTGCAAAACTCATTGTACTCAATGCTGTAATCGCAATAATTGAACTTCTTAATTTCATGGACAATCTCCTTAATAATATAAAATTGCGTTAGTATAACATAAAATTTTATAAGAACGTATAATTCTTTTAGATTTTTTCTTAAATTCTAAATACTTCATTTAATTATATTTATTTATGTTTTATTTAATGCAATCTTCAAATAAATATTGATGTTCTTGTGGTAGATTGTTAAAAAGTGCATTGGCCATAAGGCGTATTTCCCATAAAGCACTTTTATTACTTCGTAATGTTATGAAGTTTTGTAGACTTCTTGCATTAATCGTCCATGTTAATTCTGTTTTATAGCTTTCTGGTAGACAAAATTTAGCAATATCATTAGAGACCCCTGATTTAAGAATCTCTTGAAGATTATTAAGTGCTTTAATGGAAGCACTATCCACCATAGGATTCTGAGTGAGAACAATAAATTTTTTGGCAGATTCAAAGTCATCTTCTACGAAGGGTTCACAGTTTTTTAACTCTTTTAATGTATAACGTGTACTTTTAACACTCAAACTTGCCATTCGATGTCGAGCCAACTCTTGGAGTAAGGCACGAGAGACCCCTTGTATATAAAAGGTATAAACCAAATGTTCAAGGGTTGAGGCGTGTTTGTATTTATTCCCAACTCTGTCAATTAGGGCTTTGTCTTTTTCACCCCCTTCATCACTGTTGTCAAAACTTTGCCAACAAGTACGAATTGCATGAGCACAAGTCTCTAGTGGGGTATGATGCATGAGGGTTATGGTCATTAAAAAACTCCTAAAAATTATAAAATGATTATAACAATGTTTGCACGAATGCACTCTTAAATTTCAACTTCAAATAGATTAAAGCGTGAGCTATAATAAATTTTGGATATAATTCGCGTAATTTTATTTATAATATAGGAAACCTTTCATGCAAAAGATTAAAAATATTGCCGTTATCGCACACGTTGACCACGGTAAAACAACTTTAGTTGATAAACTACTTCAACAAAGTGGAACATATGCGGCACACCAAGAAGTACAAGAGAGAGCCATGGATAGCAATGCTATCGAGAAAGAGAGAGGGATTACCATTCTTTCTAAAAACACAGCAATTGTGTATGGTAATCATAAAATCAATATTATTGATACCCCTGGTCACGCCGATTTTGGTGGTGAAGTTGAACGTGTTCTTAAGATGGTAGATGGTGTATTGTTATTGGTTGATGCACAAGAAGGTGTTATGCCTCAAACGAAATTCGTTTTGAAAAAAGCGATTGCTTTTGGTCTTATTCCTGTTGTTGTTATCAACAAAATTGATAAAGATGGGGCAGACCCAGAAAGAGTACTTGATGAAGTTTTTGACCTTCTTGTAGCACTTGATGCCAATGAAGCACAGTTAGAATTTCCAGTACTTTATGCAGCAGCCAGAGATGGGTATGCAAAATGGGAAATGGAAGATGAAAACAAAGACATGGGGCCATTGTTTGAAGCAATTTTGACAAAAGTACCTTATCCAGTAGGTTCACCAGATGCTGATACACAAGCACAAGTATTTACACTCGATAGTGACAACTTTGTTGGACGTATTGGTATTACCCGTATTTTTAATGGTAAAGTAAAAAAAGGTGACGAATACTTACTTGTAAAAGCGTGTGGTGCGAAGTCTAAAAGCCGTATTTCCAAACTTATCGGATTTAAAGGTCTTGAGCGTATTGAAATTCAAGAAGCTGAAGCGGGTGACATTGTAGCGATTGCTGGATTTAATGACATTGATGTTGGAGATTCTGTTTGTGATAAATCAAATCCTGTACCATTGGATCCTATGCATGTTGAAGAGCCTACACTTTCAGTTATTTTGTCTGTAAATAATGGACCATTGGCAGGACAAGAGGGTAAACACGTTACTTCTAATAAAATTAGAGAACGTCTTGAAAAAGAGATGGAGACCAACATTGCTATGCGTATGGAACCAATGGGTGATGCATCGTTTATGGTATCAGGTCGTGGTGAGCTTCAAATTGGTATTTTGGCAGAGAACATGAGAAGAGAAGGATTTGAGTTTCTTCTTGCACGTCCAGAAGTTGTTGTTAAAGAAGAAGATGGCGTTAAAATGGAGCCATTTGAACACCTTGTTGTGGATGTTCCTTCAGAATTCCAAGGTGTTGCGATAGAAAAACTAGGGAAAAGAAAAGCAGAGATGACTTCACTTAATCCTATGCCAGATGGTACTGTAAGACTTGAATTTGAAATTCCTGCACGTGGACTTATCGGATTTAGAAATGAATTTTTGACCGATACCAAAGGTGAAGGTATTATGAACCATTCATACTTAGAGTACAGACCTTACTCTGGAACTGTTGAAAGTAGAACAGCAGGTGCATTGGTTTCTATGGATGATGGTGAAGCAGTTGCTTTTTCTATTTTTAACCTTCAAGCAAGAGGGGTTATGTTTATTAATCCACAAGACAAAGTATATAGTGGTATGGTTATTGGTGAATCATCAAGACCAGGTGATCTTGATGTTAACCCACTTAAAGGAAAACAACTTTCAAACATGAGAACTTCTGGTGCAGATGAAGCCATTAAACTTATTACTCCAAGACTTGTGACACTAGAGTCGGCCATGGAATGGATAGAAGATGATGAACTTATCGAAGTAACACCAGTTTCTGTAAGAATTCGTAAAAAATCACTTGATGCAAATGAAAGAAAAAGACAAGCACGAGACAAAAAAAACTCTAAATAATCCATAGCGTGGGCATCTCTGCTCACGCACAATATACTACTCTGAGCAACTGCTTGATGAAGAATTCATCTCTTCTTCAAGGTCACTTTGTAATAAGGTTTTTTCTTCGTTACCTACTTTAATTGTTACATAAGGATTATTGAAAGTATAGGTAGCTCCATTAAGTTCGAGAATACCTGATTCAGCATTGTCACTTCCATCTTGTGCATCATAAATTTTTTCGTTTGTTTTAACATTAAAGTTACCTGTAAAACATCGAGATATGACATTTAAATCACCATCTAGGGTAGTCCAATATTCAATGTCGTCATACTCTGTAACAAAATGAGTTGAAGTCATCGTCATCTCTGAATCTTTCATTGTGAAGTTTGTAAATTCCACTTTACTATGTTTATCATCATTAGATAAGAGGATAGATACGGTACCATTAAAATATGTATCATCTTCTTGACATTTATCAAAGATCATAGTGATAGTAGTTTCATCATCAGAGATATTTGTAACGAGCTTACCACCTTTATTGCAAGATGCAGATTGACTTTTTTGTATTTTGTTCGATGAGTTATTTGAATTGGTTAGAGCATCAACTCTGTCGATTGCCCTAATGGCTTTGTAGTTGTTTTGAGCTTCTGCCAAAGTTTTCGCTTCTTGAACTTTTGGGATAGTACTATCACCACCTCCACAACCTATCATTAAAAATGACACAGCAACGAGACTAAGTTTAAAATATTTCATGTGATACCTTAATATGGGAATGTAAACCATATAATATCCAAATAATATCTAAAGTTACATTATTTCTTTTTATGTTGTTTGTTGGGGTTGTTTCTATTGGAATTTTTTTGA
>DYMW01000095.1 GCA_020721385.1 Sulfurovum sp.
ATAAGAAAGAGAGAGATGAAGAAAACAGAAGATATTTTTAATTTTCAAGCCACCGCCGATGATTGTGTTAAGTGTGGAAAATGTATTCCTGTTTGTACCATTCACCAAGTCAATGCTGATGAAGTTACCTCGCCCAGAGGATTTATTGACCTACTTGGACAATACCAACAAGGAAACCTAGAACTCGATAAAAATGCCAAAAATATTTTTGAAAGCTGTTTTTTATGTACCAACTGTGTTGATGTCTGCCCCAATTCACTCGCAACCGATATGGTGATTGAAGAGGTTCGTGCAGATATTGCTGATAAGTTTGGAATTGCTTGGTTTAAACGTATTGCCTTTTATCTTTTAGAACATCGTAAAGTGATGGATATGGTGATGAAATTTGGCTTTATGTTCAAAACCTGTGCCTTATCCCAAGATGATAAAGGCAGAGGACTCCGAGCAAGATTCTCAATGCCCATGGTTAAAAAAGGCAGACTACTGCCCTCTATGTCTAAAGTCAGTTTCTTAAACTCGTATCCCCAAGAGATTCTTTCCCCCATTCAAGAGCAAAAAAATATGCGTATTGCACTCTTTATCGGTTGTTTAGCCAACTACAATTATGTAGGGATTGGCGATAGTTTGGTAGAGATTTTAAAAGAACTCAACATTGATATTTTTATTCCAAAAGAACAAAAATGTTGTGGTGCACCTGCCTATTTTACAGGAGCTGTTGACTCTGTAGAGCGTATGACGAAAGCCAATATTGAGTATTTTGAAAGTTTTATGGATGAGTGTGATGCGATGCTGATTCCAGAAGCAACCTGTTCGGCAATGATGAAACATGATTGGCAAGTCTTTTTCAAAAATCATGATATGCCAGAGTGGGAAACCCGTGCCAAAAAAGTTGCCGAAAAAATGTATATGGCTACCGCTTGGTTGGATGACCATACCGATTTGCAGGAGCTGTTAAAACAAAAAGGTAAAAAGTTTGATACTGCGGTTACCTATCATGACCCTTGTCATGCCCGAAAAGTTCAAGGGATTTATGAGCAACCACGTAACCTTTTGGCACCCAATTATCCAATGATAGAGATGAGCGACCCAAACCGTTGTTGTGGTTTTGGTGGAGTAACCATGCAAACCGAAAAGTTCCATTTTGCCCAAGCAGCAGGAAAACCCAAAGCCACAATGATACGAGAAACCCAAGCACATTATGTGAGTGCTGAATGTTCTGCGTGTAGGGTACAACTCAGTGAAGCCATGAACAACGCGAAAGTTGAGACGATATTTAAAAATCCATTGGAGTTGATTGCTGAAGCATTAAGAGAGGGTAAAAAATAGAAGTTGGTTCTTACCAACCTCTATTTTGATAATATTTTTTATCCGAAGGTGAGACAGAACGTTTATTGACCGTATTCCAAACATAGGATGGTCGATTTTCATCAAAAATCGTATTGATAATCTTGGTATATTTTCTTTTTCGATTTAAATAAGAATTCTTAGAGTTACCTGTAAGTCCCCCTGTAGAAAACTTAACCAACTGCATGGGATTCATGGGGCTTCCATTTTTATACAATCCAAAATGTAAATGACTTCCTGTACTGCGTCCTGTTGACCCCACATAACCAATGACTTCTCCCCGTTTAACCTGCTCTCCTTGTTTGGCTTTCAAACGACTTTGATGAGCATACAAGGTTACATAACTGTCAGGATGTTGAATCTTAATGACGTTACCATACCCACCTTGCCAACCAGAAAAAACAACTCTTCCATCTGCAGCTGCTAAAATAGGTGTTCCCCTTTTAGCACCAAAATCAACTCCTAAATGGGCTTTCCAACGTTTTAAAACAGGATGGAAACGTCGCTGGGTAAAGGGTGAAGTAATACGTAAACTGCTTAATGGCTTTCCCATATAGTTTTGAACCAAGGCATTTCCATTTTCATCATAATATTTACCATCACTGTGTTGAAAAACATAATTCTTCTTTTTTTTTGACTCCAACATAGCAACTTTTATATCAGGGCTTCCAACAGGTTGACCCAAACGCATCTTTTGGTCATAGACAATTGCCATTTTATCATTTTTATGAATGCTTCTAAAGTTGACACTGTTTTTTAATACTTTGGTGAACTCATTCGCCAATTTACGGTATTTAATTTTAGAAATAATGTCTGCTGTTGGGCTTTTATCTACTAAAAGAAGTGCCACATAGGTATCTTTTTTATAAGCAATGGGAATAACTTCTACGTTGTATCCTTCTGGTGTTCTAAAAAGATGAAGTTGTAGCTCTTCACCAACAGGAATTAAGGATTGTAATAAAACCCCATTACTTGCAATGAGTTCATAGTAGTCTCTTGTATCGCCTACCTCTTCAACCAATAAACCATCATCCTCATCAAGCATGGAGAGAATATCGGTTGAAATGTTATGTAAAGAGAGGTATTTTTCTAAAGACAACCCCCTTTTCCATTGAGAATATTGTACTTTTGCTCCAAAAGTAAAAGTAGAAAGAATTATTATAAGTAATCCAATCTTAAAAAAAATAATCTTTTTCAAAAAAACTCCTAAAGTCAATTGTAACGATTATAACTTATAGAGACTAAAAGCTCAAAGCAACTGTAAGTCTATTTAAGTAGAATTCGCGGATGAAACATCTACGAGGCTACAGACGGCGTTACTTTTCATTGTCTATTATTGCAATGTATTCCACGTTGTTTAAATTGTGTGCGATTGACACAAACTATCAGTATCATAAACATGCTTTTGAGTATCAAGAGTACAAAACTTCTCCTCCATTTGATAGGACGTTTATATAGCAAAGCTATACCAAACTACGCTAACGCTATGTTTACTTCAGCAGTAGGCTCAAGCGACTAGTCGCTTTTATAAAAACTCAACGTTAAATAAATGATTCTATCAAGGGAAAATATGAACACAACAATAAAACTTAGTCTATTCACCACACTATTATTAAACACAAACCTCATCGCCAATGAAACATTAGAACCCATTACCATAACCACAGCAACCAAAACCATGCAAGATATTCAAAATGTTACCTCTAATACAGAAGTCATTACAGCCGAGGAGATTAAAGAGCGTGGCTATACCACCGTAACCGAAGCACTTAACAGCTTAGCAGGGGTTAGTTTTACCTCCCAAGGAGGTGTTGGACAAACCACGGCAGTTAGACTCAATGGCTTTAATCCTGAAAATACCTTGGTGCTTATTGATGGGATTCGTTACAATGATATTACGAGTCCCAGTGGTGCATCGTTTGAAAATTTAATGGTAACCAATATTGAACGAATAGAGGTCATAAAAGGAGCTCAATCGGGTGTTTGGGGTGCAGATGCGATGGGAGGAGTAATTAACATTATTACCAAACGTGCCAAGAAAGGGATTAATTTTCAAGCATCACAAGAGTTTGGTAGTTTTAACTCTTTAACCACGCATACTGCTGGTTCCTATAAAAATGATGACTTTTATCTTCAAGCATCACAAAGTAGAACAGACACCAAAGGCATTACTGCACAAGCCCCTAAAAATGAGAATATTGAGCAATTTGAAGATGATGGATACAAAAATACCACCACCAATTTAAAAGCAGGATTGGCAATTAATGCGACCAATAAAATTGATATTGTGCATACCATTATTGAAGCCGATACGCAATATGATGTAACCGACCCCAATGATACCCTCTCTCATAGCCAATCAAAAAGTACTTTAAGCCAAGCAAACTTTAATCATATTGACAGTTTTAATGAACTGAATATTTTTGCCAAACAAACCACATTTGATAGAGATACCTTCTCTCCTTATGGCAATGGCTCATTTGAGGGTGATGTGAAAGAGTATGGGGTAACCTCTACAATTGCTTATCGTAACAGTGATTTTTTACTTGTAGGTGGTGACTATAAAACCTTTGCACATAAAAATGCCATTGATAAATCGTACAACAATCAAGCCCTATTTATCACCAACAGCAATATTTTTGAGGGAATATTTCAGGGTAAAACCATCATTAGTGAATCATTACGACAAGACAACTACAAACAGTTTGACAACAAAACAACAGGGAAAATTGGTCTAAAACAGAGCTATGGATTTCTTGATGGATTAAGCACCAGTATCAACTATGGAACAGCGTACAATGTTCCTACCCTCAATGAACTCTATACACCTTTCTATGGCAATACAAGCCTAACACCAGAAACAGACAAATCATTGGACATGACCATTCAATATAACGATTTAACCCTCACCTATTTTGATAATAAAATTAAAAACATGATTGACTACGATAGAGTTACCTATCAAAATATCAACACTGAAGGTACCTCTAAAATTAAAGGGTATACCGTGGCATACAATACCACACTTTTTGATGAGGTAGCAATCGGAGCAAACTATACCAATCTTGATGCCAAAGATAAAGATGGTCAAGATTTAAAAAGAAGACCCAAAGAGTCTATTAAATTGGCGATTGATTATTATGGAATTGAGCGTGTACATTTAGGGGTAAATGGTGAGTATCTAGGAAAAAGAGATGACCTAAGATTTAACCCTGACTACACCACCACCGATGTTGACACAGGAAAATACACCATCGCCAACTTCACCGCCAATTATGCGGTAGACAAACATCTAAGCTTTTATGGAAAAGTAGAGAACATTACCGATAAATATTACCAAACCGTTGAAGGCTATGCAACAAGTCCACGTGCTGTTTATGCAGGTATGCGACTCACTTATTAAAATGAAACATTTATTTTTTATACTTTTAACCGTTCACACCCTTTGGGGTGCTGAACGCATTATTACCCTTAGTCCTGCCATTAATGAGATTGTCTTTGCATTGGGTTCGGGCGGTCAAATTGTTGCCAATACCGATTACTGTTTGTACCCTGAATCATCCCAAAAAATCCCCAAAGTCGGAGGCTACTTTAGCCCAAGTTTAGAAAAAATAGTTGCTTCTAATCCTGACCTTGTCATCATGCAAGACAACAACCAACAACTAAGCCAAAAACTTCAACAACTCGGCATTAAAACAAAAGTCATACCCATAGACAAACTCACCCATATTAAAGCGTCTATTATAGAAATTGGGGAAATTTTAAACAAGAAACAAAAGGCTTTAACGATTGTGGCGAACATTGACCATGAGTTAGAGAAGATTAAAAACATTGTGCATAACAAAAAAATTCTTATTGTCTTTGGAAGAAACACCCATCTGGACAAACAGATTTTTGTAGCAGGTCAAAACCTCTACTACGATGAAATCATAAACCTAAGTGGCAACACCAACGCCCTACAATCCCCCCGAAAAGGTCAACCCGTTTTGAATATGGAAAACATCATTGCGTGTAATCCTGATATTGTCTTACTCATAGCCCAATGTCAACAAAAAGTATGTAACGAAGACCTCATCTCTCCATGGAAAAAGCTACCCATAACCGCTACACAAAACAATGCCTTTTACATTCATGACAAAGATTATGCGGGAATACCTAGCGATAGATTGGTATTGTTTTTAAGGGATTTTAGGGAGAGTTTGGAAGCGTATAAAA
>DYMW01000096.1 GCA_020721385.1 Sulfurovum sp.
ATTTTGACATAAGTATTAGACCTTGTTTTGTGGAATTTTAACATATTTTGATGATAGTTAAGGTATTAAAACAATAATATTTGGTTGAGAAATTTCTTTTAATTGAGAAAAATAGAAAAATAACCACAGAAGAGAGAATAAAAACAAAATAATAACACTTGCTTAAGTGAATTTTAGATAAAATCGCGGTTCAAATTAATGCTCGGCTGTAAAGAGGGGCAAAATACTAATAAGGATGGTTATCAGTTATGAAAAGAACGTTTCAACCACATAACACACCAAGAAAAAGAACTCACGGATTTAGAACAAGAATGAAAACTAAAAACGGACGTAAAGTTATTTCTGCTAGAAGAGCAAAAGGTAGAAAAAGATTAGCAGTATAAAGCATTTTAGTAGCCTAAAAACTACTAAAGAGTTTAATAGGGTTTACAATAACTCTAAGACAGTACATACTTCAAAGTTTGTACTCTTTTACCAAGCTTCTGGTGAAGAGTATAACGTTGGAACAGTTGCCAGTAAAAAGGTTGGTAATGCCGTTCAACGAAATCGAGCCAAACGTTTACTTCGTGCACATTTCTTAAGTTTTATTTCTAATTTACAATCTGGAAAGTATGTTTTGGTTGCAAAACCAAATTTATTGGAGAGTGAGTATAAAGAAACCAACCAAGAGTTTTTTAACGCATTAAAGCGTCTAAAAGCCATAAAACAATGATGTTTTTAAATATTTTTTGCTATAATATTTTATAATTCTCAATATAATTCTTAAGTTTTTAATATAATTAAACATCTAAGATAATGATTAGATAAATATAAAAAAAGGTAATTTATAGTGGAACAACAAAACGACCTCCAGAAACGACTTCTTTTAGCCTTAGTGCTCTCCTTTGCAGTATTTGTAATTTTT
Organism: Sulfurovum sp.; assembly: GCA_020721385.1. Classification (GTDB taxonomy): domain Bacteria; phylum Campylobacterota; class Campylobacteria; order Campylobacterales; family Sulfurovaceae; genus UBA1140. The sequence goes on from DYMW01000096.1 coordinate 905, forward strand.
GATATGTTTATACCAAAAACACTAAAAAACATTGATCAAAATAAGACAGTCATCACACAATCTCAACAGACATCAGCTTCTGTTCCTACCACTAATAATACTTCAAGCAATGTACCAACAAGCAACAGTATGGCACCTATTGCAACCATTAACCCATTAGCAACGGTTACTTCAGATAAATTTGTTTTAACGATTGATGATTTAGGGCGTATTAATCAGGTTAAATTATTAGAAAAAAAGTATGAATATGAAGGTAAAAAGTTAGAACTTTTAAATCCAGCATGGGTAAAGCCTTTAGAGATTCGTTTTGCTGATGAATCGTTAAATGCAGAGGCATTAAAAATACCTTACACAACTTCTGTGACCAATATTGATTTGAATTCTAATGCAACAACGGTTACTTTGACTCAAAAGCTAAGCAGTACAACTGTTACCAAATTATTAACGTTCTATAAAGATGGTCATTATGATTTGGATATTCAACTCTCATCACCACAAGAGTATTTTATTACCACAGGTCAACGACCTAACGCTGACCATACTCGATATATGGTGGTTCAAGGTTCATTGATTAAAAAGTCAAATGATACGATTGAAGTGATTGAAGATGGAGATGCAGAGGCACCTTTAACCATTCCTAATGCTAAATTTGCAACAGCATTCGATAGATATTTTGTCTCAATTTTGTATAATTTTGAGCAACCATTGAATATTTCTACGTTAACGCTAAAAGATGATAATGCTTTAGTATTTCTTCAAGGTAAATCTCCATTGGCACTGCATGGATATATTGGACCTAAAGAGTCTGTGGTCTTAAAAAATATTCATCCTGAGTTAAGTGATGCGATTGAATATGGTTGGTTTACTTTTATCTCTAAGCCGATATTTAAAGTATTGGAGTGGTTTCATACACATATAGGTAACTGGGGTTGGGCAATTATTTTGTTAACTTTAGCAATTAAATTGTTACTTTTCCCTCTTTCATATAAAGGGATGATGTCGATGCAAAAGCTTAAAGACCTTGCACCAAAAATGAAAGAGATTAAAGAGAAATATGGTAAAGATCCACAAAAGATGAATGCACAGATGATGGAACTTTATAAGAAACATGGAGCCAATCCAATGGGTGGATGTTTGCCATTCCTTTTACAAATTCCTGTATTCTTTGCTCTTTATAGAGTTTTACTTAATGCGGTTGAGCTTCAAGGAGCAGAGTGGACATTATGGATTACTGACCTTTCTATTATGGATCCTTATTATGTGTTACCAATATTAATGGGTGCATCAATGTGGTTCCAACAAAAAATTACACCAAACAGTATGACCGATCCAATGCAACAGAAGATTTTCCAATGGTTACCTGTTGTGATGACTGTGTTCTTTATCTATTTCCCAGCAGGATTGGTTCTTTATTGGTTGGTGAACAACCTCTGTACCATTGGACAACAATTTGTTATTAATAGAGCTTATGAGAATTTAAAAGCCAAAAAATAAAAAATATAAATAAATTTAAAAATAATATAAATATAAGGGGGAGAGCGTAAGATGGAGATGAAAAGAATTGAAGCCGAGACATTAGAAGAAGCATACAGCCAAGCAGCTAAAGAGCTTTCTTGTTCGGTGACGGAAATTAATTATGAGATTGTACAGCATCCAACGAGTGGAGTTTGGGGACTTTTTAAAAAGAGTGCCATTATTATTGTAGTTAAGAAAAGTATAGCACCCAAAGAAGTAGCTACTGAACCTGTGGTTGTTAGAGAAGAAAGAGTAAAAACATTTGAACCCAAGACAAAAGTAGTTGCGAAGGTTAAAGAGGAAAAGAAAGAAGATATTTCGTCAAAAATATCCATACAAGATGTCGTCTCACAACAAGAAGATAAAATTGTTGATAATTTTTTTGAAGAGAAAGCAGAGTCTAAAGTTGTTGAGCCAACACAAAAAATGGACGTAACTCCCAAAGTGGAAGTCAATAAAGTTGTAACAGAGAGTATAGAGCATAAAAGTAGATTTGATGATAGAGAAAATCCGAAAAATTTAGAAATTTCACTTGAATTAGAAGTAAAAATTAAAAAACTTATGGATGTTTCTTGTTTCGATATTGATACGGTAGAGGTTGATGTCTTTAACAATACTGCACATATCTTTATTGATGGAGAAGATGCAGCACTTTTAATCGGAAAAGAGGGGTATCGTTATAATGCTCTTTCGTATATGTTATTTAATTGGATTAACTCTTGCTACAATCTTTATATTAAACTTGAAATTGCTGAATTTATTCAAGCCCAAGAAGAGATGATTGTTAATTATTTAAAACCAATTGCAGAACATATTAAAGAGCATGGTAAGGGGAAAACCAAACCATTAGATGGAATTTTGGTTCAAATTGCATTGGAACAATTACGTGAAATGTTCCCTAATAAATACATTGCAATTAAGACTGGTAAAGATGGTAAAAAATTTATTATTATCAATAACTTTAACAGTCGTAAAAATGGCTAATTGTTAATGGCAAGTACAATCGTTGCCATTGCTACAGCATCAGGAATCTCTTCGATTTCTATTATAAGAGTGAGTGGTGATTTATCACTTACTCTTGCTAAAAAAGTCTCTAAAAAAGAGAATATTCAGCCGAGATATGCCCATTTAACCCCTCTTTATAATCAAGAGAATGCTTTAATTGATGAAGCAATACTTATCTATTTTAAAAATCCTTACAGTTTCACTGGTGAAGATATTGTTGAATTTCAATGTCATGGTGGAATGATTGTGGCTCAAGAAATTTTGGAAACACTCTTGGCGTATGGTGCGAGATTGGCAGAACCTGGAGAATTTTCAAAACGGGCTTTTTTGAATGGAAAAATTGATTTAACAAAAGCCGAAGCCATCGCAAAACTCATAGAAGCTAAAAGTGTGGATGTAGCTAAAATTTTAGCCAAGCAGTTAAAAGGTGATTTGAAACTTTTTATTGATGAGAGTCGAGAAGCAATGCTTAGGGCTACCGCGTATGCTGAAGTGATGATTGATTATGCTGAAGAGGATATGCCTGAGGATATTCTAGCAAGTATTCTTATTCAACTTGATGCATTGTTGGCTAAAATGGAAAAAATTGTCGATGCAAGTCATCGGCGTAAAGGGCTTATTGAAGGGTTTAGGGTTGCGATTATTGGTAAACCAAATGTTGGGAAAAGCTCCTTACTTAATGGTCTTCTTGCGTATGAACGAGCCATTGTAAGTGATATTGCAGGAACCACCCGAGATACGATTGAAGAACAGGTACGTATCGGGTCACATATTATTCGACTTATTGATACTGCAGGAATTCGTGATGCACGAGACAGCATTGAAAAAATAGGGGTAGAGCGTTCACTTGAATCGGTGGCTGAAGCAGATGTGGTGATTGCTTTGTTTGATTCTAGTCGACCATTTGATGAAGAGGATGCTAAAATTTTAGAGATTTTAAAGAGTACCAAGAATAAAGAGATTATTGTTGCTTTAAATAAGTCTGATTTGGAAAATAGTTTTGATTTAGAGAAATTGAAAAGATATCATCCTATTGAAGTGAGTGCCAAACATAATTTTAAAAACTTAACAGAAAAATTGGAGTCTCTATTCGATAATATTGGTCAAGATGAAGAACTAATGCTCATTTCAGCCCGTCAAATTGATGCCGTGTTAAAAACAAAACAGGCGATTATGGAAGCAAAAGAGCCACTACTTAAGGGTGAATTGGAATTTTTTTCTTATCATCTTCAAGATGCTGTTTCAGCACTTGGGTCTATTTCAAAACCTTATGATTCTGAAGAGATTTTAGATAAAATGTTTGGAGAATTTTGTTTAGGAAAATAGATATAATATCTTTATAAATTAAAAGGAAATTTCATGTTAAAATTTAACTTAACGTATTCATTACTCCTCTTGACTGTTTTAGGATTGTCTGGTTGTAGTGAAAAGACCATTATGCTTCCATCAAGTTCATCCACATCACGTTCAGTACCAATAGAGCAACCAAGAATTATAGCTCCTACACCGATTAAAGAGGAAATTTTAATTAATAAAAATGCTGATCTTGGTGCAATGATTGCTGTTCCAAGTAACAATGCCTCTTTAGGTTCTTTGATTGATACAGAAGAAAATATCTCTACTGAAGAGGGAATAGAAAAAAAAGATGTTCCTGTTTTTAATGGATTGATAGAGCGTATGCCTTTTCCTGTATCAGAATATAATGTTTTAAGTAAAATAGGTAGTCAAACGGTAACAGGTTTGGTCTATTTGGAAAACAACATTGATGATCAAAAAGTAATGGGGAAAAAAGTAAAACTTTATTTAAATCCTGTAACTTCTTATTCTGACCAATGGTATCAACAGAGTTATTTGGGTGGGTATAAAATGAGTAAAGCCGATGGTAGACTTTATAACTATTTAAAGTTTACCATGTCTAATGAAAGTGGAAAATACAGCTTCTTTGGTGTTCCTACTGGTGAATATTATTTGGTAGGAACGATGACTTGTGGAAATGAATGTGGTTTTTCTAAACAAAAGACTGTTGTTTTGGTTCAAAAAATTTATGTAGGTTCTGGTGTTACAACGGCGAATCTTATGAAGAATGTACCTTAATAA
>DYMW01000097.1 GCA_020721385.1 Sulfurovum sp.
AGGGCAAGGGCAAACGTATAAAAAAGAAAATGTTGATAATGGGTTACCATTTTTAAATACTTTTACGCAAACAGAATTGGGAAAAGCCTATTGGATTAGGGTTCAAAATGGTATTGATTTGAATTATGTTACAGATAACTATGAGGGTAATCAAACCATTGATTTGGATGAGGGGTGGAATTTTGTAGGACCACTGACATCATTAACCTTAGAGCAGATTACGCAACAGATAGAGTTTGAGAATTTGTTGGTAATTCAAGGAGCAGGGCAAGGAGCAATGTATAAAAAAGAGAATATTGATAATGGTCTTCCTTTTTTAAATACATTTACAGCGTTTGAGGAGTCGCAAGGGTATTGGATAAAGGTTGAAAATCAAGCCTCTTTAATCTTTGACTTCACTATAAAAATTGTTTTAAAAGATTTAAAAGCCTTTCCTACGGCAGAGGGAGCAGGAGCCAAAGCCACAGGAGGAAGAGGTGGAGCAGTGGTTTATGTTACACGGGTTGAAGATGATACACAAGAGGGTTCTTTGCGTTATGCCTTAAATTTTTCAGGAAAGAAAACCATTGTTTTTGCTGTAGGTGGAAAATTTCTTTTGGATGAAAGTATTATTAAGCAAGGTGATGATTATACATTTGCAGGTCAAACAGCCAATGATTTGGGCGGTGTACATATTGTTGGTGAAGGACTTGAATCTAAAACCGTATATTTACCAGGTAGTAATAAAATTTTTAGATATTTTACGGCACGAGGTCAATGGGAAAATTCTTATTATATTACAGAGGGGAAGTCTCCACCTCAATTTAGTTTGTTAAATTCAAACACTATGATTGTGGATCATTTTACAGGAGGTTGGGGTTCGTATTGTATGAACTTCAACAAGTTTAATGCTCAAACCAATAAATTAGGTGATTTTACGCTACAACGGAGTTTGTGTTTAGAGGGTGTATCAACCCATAATGTTTCATTGGTTACAGGGTTTTCTATAGAGGCAGCGAATGATTATTTGGATTATGATACCAGAGAAGAGGTTTGGAATCGTTATGGTGGGGAGTGGGATTTCCATGGCAATGCTTTTATCTTAAATGACCACAGACAACCAAGCAATACCAGTGGTGGAGAAGATGCCAGTTTTACAGAAATCAATAACTATACTTATGGTTGGGATACACGATTGGCAAAACATGCAGGTAATGCTAAATTGGACATGATTAACAATGTTTTTGAAGAGGCTCTATATGGAGGCATTGTACAATCTAAGTTGTTTAAAGTAGGGTTTGATGTTGAATTGGATGCGGATAACCCAGAAGACTTTCATCCGTCTATTTATGTCAAGGGAAATAGAATTGTTCATTATAATGGGTCAATTTTTATGGGAGAAACAGTAGCAAATCAGTTTGAACAGAGTTATACCCATTACACAACAACCAAATATGGAGAGGCAAATACTCATTTAAATGAGATGTATCATCGAGAAGTTGCTCAAAGCCCACGAGAATTTCCAATTACCATTCTTCCAACAGCAGAGGTAAAAGAGAATGTGTTAAACAATGTTGGTGCAGGAGTGAGATTTAACAGTAATGGCACAACGTATATTGCAGACCCAATTGACAGATATTATATTACGATGGCTTACAATAAAAGTGGATCAACATTTAAACACAATAAAGATAAAGGGTATATTGGTGATGGTGGGGTGGGTGACCCTGCTCATTTTAATCCTGAACTTTATGGACAAAATTTTAATGGCACAAGCAGAGATTTGGATGTTTGGGACAGTGATAGAGATGGCATACCTAATGAATGGGAAGATGCTCATGGATTGGATAAAGGAAATAGAGATGATGGAAATGGTATCGTTAAAGATTGGAAGATTGGTAATTATACCGTGGTCAATGAAGCAGGATATACGAATTTAGAGATTTATTTAGCCGACATAGCAGGTGATTTTCATCTGTTGGCTTGGTAACATTTTAAATCAACCTATAACTAAATTTTAGATAAAATCGCGACCACTACAAAAAATAATTTAGGAACGATTGAATATGAGTTTGGATATAACAACTTTGGTAAAGAAATATGATACCCCCCTTTATGTTTATGATTTTAATAACATAACAAACCGATATGAAGAGCTTAAAGGTGCGTTTGATGGTAAAAAATCATTGGTTGCTTATGCTGTTAAATCTAACTCAAATTTGGCGGTGATTCGTCATTTGGCAAAACTGGGAGCAGGAGCTGACTGTGTGAGTATTGGTGAGGTGCATCGTGCATTAAAAGCAGGGGTGAAGAAGTACCGTATTATCTTTTCAGGTGTGGGTAAAAAAGATTCTGAAATACGTGAAGCACTACAACAAGATATTCTACTCATTAACCTAGAGAGTGAAGATGAGATGAAGCGGGTAGAGATGATTGCGAATGAGATGGATGTTGAAGCACGTATCTCTATTCGTGTTAATCCCAATGTTGACCCTCAAACCCATCCGTATATCTCAACAGGTCTTCATGAAAACAAATTTGGGGTGAGCCTTGATATGGCTAAAAGAATGTATATTTATGCAAAAAAATCTGAACATTTAAATCCTGTGGGGATTCACTTTCATATTGGGTCACAGTTAACCGAGTTGGCACCCATTTCAGAAGCGTGTGAGATTGTGGCTGATTTGGTTCGTTCACTCAAAGCTATTAATATTGATATTAAGTTCTTTGATGTGGGTGGAGGACTTGGCGTTGTTTATAATAATGAGACAACCATTAAACCCAAAGATTATGCTCATGCCATTACTCAAAAAATTAAGGGTTTGGATGTGACGATTCTTTCTGAACCTGGGCGTTATATGATGGCAAATTCAGGTATATTTTTAACCAAAGTGCTTTATGAAAAACAAAATGGTGAAAAACGTTTTGTGATTGTGGATGGAGCGATGAATGATTTAATTCGACCAAGTCTTTATAATGCGTATCATAAAATAGAAGCGGTACAAAAAGAGGGAGAGACTACATTGGCTGATGTGGTGGGTCCTGTTTGTGAAAGTGGTGATTTTTTGGGTAAAAATGTGGCACTTCCTCCATTGAATCATAATGATATTTTGGTGGTACACAGTGCGGGAGCGTATGGATTTACGATGTCAAGCAACTACAATACTAGAGGACGTTCAGCAGAAGTTGCGATTCTTGATGGAAAAGATTATTTGATTCGTGAGCGTGAGAGTTTCGAAGATCAAATCAGACTAGAAGAGGCTTGTGATATAAGTTGGCAAGAATAATTAAGTCAGACAAAGGATAAATCATGACATTAGATGAATTACGGCTTGAAATAGACACCATTGATGACCAACTTTTAGAACTTTACAATAAGAGAATGGAATATGTTCATCAAGTTGGTACCTTAAAAAATACAACGGGTGCACCCATCTATCGTCCTGAACGTGAACAGTCAATTTTGAATCGTTTGAAAAAGCAGAATACAGGGAAATTGACCGATCAAGCTATTGATGCACTTTTTTTAGAGATGTTTGCTGTGGCTAGAAACCTTGAACGTCCTGAACCGATTGCTTATCTAGGTCCTGAGGCAAGTTTTACCCATCAAGCTGCTGAGAGTAAATTTGGAGCAATGAGTGCCTATATACCAATTAGTTCTATTAAAGGTGTTTTTCGAGAAGTAAGTCGAGGAACGGCGAAGTTTGGGGTTATTCCTATTGAAAACAGTTCTAATGGTATTGTAAGTGATACCATTAGCTGTTTGGATGAGTATGATTTAAAAATTATTGCCGAAGTATTTGTAGACATTCATCATACCTTGGCAACACGATGTGATGATATTAAAAATATTAAAAAGATTTATTCAAAAGATATTGCATTTGATCAATGTCACAATTTCTTAAAAGATTGTGGATTGGATGAAGTTGAGCTTATTCCTGTGGAGTCAACAGCAAAAGCTGCAAGGATGTCCATGAAAGAGAACAATTCAGCAGCCATTTGTGCAGATGTGGCGGCTAAAATGTATAATTTACCCATTCTTTTTGAAAATATAGAAGATTGTTCAGACAATAAAACGCGTTTTTTTATTGTGAGTAATTTTGACAATTTACCATCAGGAGATGATAAAACATCGATGTTGGTACGTTTGCCCAATACGCCAGGTTCATTGGTTGAGTTTTTGAATGATTTTGAGAAGTTTAAAGTCAACTTGACCAAAATAAAATCACACATTGTTGGTGGTGCGTCTATTTTTTTTATTGAGTTTAATGGACATCAAGATGAGAAACATATTAAAGAGATTCTGCATAAACATAAGGGGTCGATAAAAATACTTGGCTCTTATGTGAAAGAGAATGATGATATTTAAAGTAAAAGATATTAAGGATAAGCAATGAAATTTAATCAGGCATTGAAAGATATAAAAATTTATGAGGCGGGTAAGCCCATAGAGTTGGTGGTAAGAGAGTTTGGAATTAATCCTAGTAGTGTGGTTAAGTTGGCATCCAATGAAAATCCAAAAGGGTGTAGTCCTAAAGTAGCTAAGGCGATTGCCAACAATGCCCATAAAGCTTTTTTATATCCTGATGACAGTATGTTTGAACTCAAAGATGCTCTTGCTAAAAAATTTGAGATAAAAGAAGAAAACATTATTATTGGTGCAGGTTCTGACCAAGTTTTAGAGTTTATTGCCCGAGCTTTATTACAAGAAGGTGATGCCGTTTTAATGTCACAAGTCACCTTTGCAATGTATGAAGTTTATGCAAAACAGATGGGTGCAAAAATTGTTAGAACGCCAAGTTATGAGCATAAAGTAGAAGAGTTTATAACAGCATATAATGAACATAAACCTAAAATTGTTTATTTATGTACGCCCAACAATCCAACAGGTGATGGAATAACAAAAGAGGATGTAATGACCATTATTAATGCTATTGATAGTGAGACTTTGGTGGTGGTTGATGGAGCTTATATGGAATATGCCTCTGCTAAAGATAAAGCATACAACATTGAGCCTAATGATATTATGGGCTTTGAGAATGTTATCTATTTGGGAACTTTCTCTAAAGCTTATGGTTTAGGGGGAATGCGTGTGGGATATGGTATTGCCAATGCCAAGATTATACATGAGTTGTATAAGATGCGACCACCATTTAACATTACCACACTTTCACTACTTTCAGCCATTGAAGCTTTAAAAGATGAAGCGTTTGTAAAAGAGTCAATAGCCCTACATCAGCAAGAGTTACCACGTTATGAAGTGTTTGCAAAAGAGCATGGTTTTGGTTATATTGAGAGTTACACCAATTTTATTACTTATTTGTTTAATGATACCATGGACTCCACCAAAATTTCTAATGTATTGCTTAAAGAGGGTGTGATTATTCGTAACTTGGCTTCATACAATATGAATGCTGTGCGTATTACCATTGGAACTAAAGAACAAAATGATAGACTCTTTGAAGTTTTAAAGAAG
>DYMW01000098.1:0-2623 GCA_020721385.1 Sulfurovum sp.
ATATGTTTATCAAGATGATTGAAATGTCGTACATACAAAGCTGTTAAGTTAATAAAAAATAATAATTTTAAGAGCATTTTAGATATAATAAATGTTAATTTTATAATCTAACATTTATATATCTAAAGGGATTTTATGAGCGACTTGTTTGAAGCAAATCAAGACATACAAGAGGTAAAGATAGAAGATAGCATGAGAGGGTCATACCTTGACTACTCGATGAGTGTTATTGTAGGTCGGGCTTTACCTGACGCACGAGATGGGCTAAAACCTGTACACAGAAGAATACTTTATGCGATGAATGAGCTTAATCTCTCTCATCGAAGTCCTTATAAGAAGTCGGCAAGAATTGTCGGGGATGTCATTGGTAAGTATCACCCACATGGTGACAATTCGGTGTATGATGCGTTGGTACGTATGGCACAAGAGTTTTCACTAAGAGCACCTATTATAGATGGTCAAGGAAACTTTGGTTCTGTTGATGGTGATAATGCAGCTGCAATGCGGTATACTGAAGCTAGAATGACCAAAATAGCTGAAGAGTTATTGCGTGACATTGATAAAGATACGGTTGATTTTATACCCAATTATGATGATTCAATGATTGAACCAGAGGTTCTTCCTTCGCGTGTTCCCAATCTTCTTCTAAATGGTTCAAGTGGTATTGCTGTAGGTATGGCGACCAATATTCCTCCACATCGATTGGATGAACTGATTGAAGCCCTTTTAACCATTATTGAAAACCCAGATTGTGATGACAGTGAACTGCTTTCTATTGTTAAGGGTCCTGATTTTCCAACAGGTGGTATTATTTTTGGTAAAAAAGGTATTACAGATGCCTATACCACAGGACGTGGACGGATTAAAGTTCGTGCTAAAACACACATAGAAGAGAAGGGGCAACGTGAAGTGATTGTGGTGGATGAACTTCCTTACCAAGTCAATAAAGCACGTCTTATTGAAAACATTGCCCAATTGGTTCGAGATAAAACCATTGAAGGCATCTCTGAAATTAGAGATGAGTCAGACCGTGAAGGTATGCGTATGGTTATTGAGCTTAAACGTGATGCGTTAAGTGATATTATCTTAAACAACCTCTTTAAAAGTACACAGATGCAGGTAACCTTTGGGATTATTATGTTGGCAATCACCAACAAAGAGCCAAAGGTATTTAAACTTCGTGAACTCTTTGATCTCTTTTTGAAGCATCGAAAAACCGTTATTATTAGAAGAACCATTTTTGAACTTGAAAAAGCAAAAGCAAGAGCCCATCTTTTAGAGGGTCTTAAAATTGCTGTTGATAATATCGATGAGGTGATTCGTATTATCCGTGAGAGTGAAGATTCCGAGATGGCTAAACTCTCTTTAATCCAAAATTTCTCACTTTCAGAAGTTCAAGCAACCGCCATTCTTGAAATGAAGCTTAGAAGACTAACAGGTCTTGAGCGTGAAAAAATTGAAAATGAGTTGGTTGAACTCTATAAAATTATTGATTATTTAGAGTCTATCTTAAAAAGTGAAGAGATACTTAATGGTATTATTGCCACGGAACTCAAAGAGATTGGTGACAATTTTAAATCTGAGCGAAGAACAGAAATTGTTGATGATTACGATGACATTGATATTGAAGATTTGATTCCCAATGAGCCAATGGTGGTTACCATTACCCATCGAGGATACATCAAACGGGTTCCTGTTAAACAGTATGAAAAACAAAAACGTGGTGGAAAAGGCAAAATAGCCGTTACCACTTATGATGATGACTTTATTGAGCAGTTCTTTATTAGCAGTACGCATGACACTTTAATGTTTGTCACCGATATGGGTCAGCTTTATTGGTTAAAAGTGTACAGAATTCCAGAAGGTTCAAGAATTGCCAAAGGCAAAGCGGTGGTGAATCTTATTGATTTAAAACCTGATGAAAAGATTATGTCCATTATTCCAACCACCGATTTTTCAGAAGAGAAAGGTTTGGCATTCTTTACCAAAAAAGGTATTGTGAAACGAACCAACCTTAATGAGTACTCGAATATTAGAATGAATGGGGTTAGAGCGATTAATCTTGATGTTGATGACAGTATCGTAACCGCCAAAATTGTATTGCCTGAAACACAATGGTTGTTTGTAACAACCAAAAAAGGGCAGTGTATAAGGTTTAAAGTAGAAGATGCCAGAGAGATTGGTAGGGTTTCACGAGGGGTAACAGCAATTAAATTTAAAATCGAAGATGATTTTGTTTGTGGAGCAACCACTATTGAAGATGAAGAGAGTGAACTCTTGATGTTGAGTGAGAAAGGTATTGGTAAACGTACCACTGCTTCAGAATATCGTGAACAGAGCCGTTCGGGTAAAGGCGTTATCTCTATGAAATTAACCGCCAAAACGGGTGATGTTGTTGGCGTTGTTATGGTAGAAGAGGACAAAGATTTAATGTGTCTGACCAGTATTGGTAAAATGATCCGTGTTGACATGGAGACCATACGAAAAGCAGGACGTAATACTTCTGGTGTGAAAGTGGTGGATGTGGATGCCAAAGATATTGTGGTGAGCATGGCAAAATGTCCAAAAGAGACAGCCGAAGACCCTGATATTGTTAATGAAGATGTCTTGGATGAGACACAAG
>DYMW01000098.1:2723-5388 GCA_020721385.1 Sulfurovum sp.
ATTTGATTATATTTTGATACAAAAGGACAAATATGAAACTGTATAACGTAGCTGTTGTTGGTGCAAGTGGGGCTGTAGGTGAAGAGCTTTTTAGAGTATTAGAAGAGCAAAATTTTCCAGTAGGTGAATTGTTACCGTTGGCAAGTGCCAGATCGGCAGGTGAAATCATTGAGTTTGCTAAAAAAGAGTATAAAATTGAAGAGCTGACTGAAACGGTATTTGAAGGGCGTAATATAGACATTGCTTTCTTTTCTGCTGGGGGAAGTATTTCGGCGAAGTATGCACAATATGCAGTCGCGTCTGGTGCGGTGGTGATTGACAATACATCACACTTTAGAATGATGGAGAATGTTCCTTTGGTGGTACCAGAAGTGAATCCTGAAGATATTGAACTTTGGGAAGATACAGGAATTATTGCCAACCCTAACTGTTCGACCATTCAGATGGTGCAATTGTTAAAGCCTCTTCATGATTTGTATGGCATTAAAAGAGTTGATGTGAGTACCTATCAAGCGGTATCGGGTGCTGGAAAATCAGGAATGGAAGAGTTGGTACAACAGATGCAAGATTTCTTTGCTTTTAAACTAGAGGAGAGTGAAGTAAAAGCATTTGCCCATCGAATCGCGTTGAATGTTATTCCTCATATTGATACACCACAATCCAATGGTTACACCAAAGAAGAGATGAAAATGGTACTTGAGACCAATAAAATTATGCATTCTGATTTTGCGGTAAGTGCAACGTGTGTGCGTGTGCCTGTACTTAGAAGTCACTCTGAATCAATTACGATTACGTTTGAAGATGGGGTAGATGTTAGTGTAGAAAAAGCCAGAGAAGTGTTGAGTAACTTTGAAAATGTTAAGGTGGTTGATGACCTTGAAAACAAAGAGTATCCAATGCCAATGACGGCAACCGATACGGATTATACGTATGTTGGTCGTATTAGAAAAGATATTTTTGCATCCAATATTTTACACCTTTGGGGTGTTGCCGATCAAGTGAGAGTAGGAGCGGCTACCAATGCGGTACGTATTGCTCAAAAATGGATAAAGTTGGAGCGATAATATGAAGTTTATAGAGCATTTTTTTGAAGGTATGCTTTGGAACAGTCGATTTTTTGTGCTGTTTGCAGTTATTTTCTCTATGTTGGGCGGAATGGCACTTTTTATCGTGGCGAGTGTTGATATTTGGGATGTTGTGGTCAATGTTGTCAATACATACATACAACATCTTCATCCAGAAAACTTCCATGAAGTGATTGTGGGTGGTTTGATTGGGGCGATTGACCTTTATCTTATGGCGATTGTAATGTTTATTTTTGGATTTGGTTTGTATGAGCTTTTTATTTCTGAGATAGACCAAGCAAAAAAAGCAGGAGCTTCAAGGATTTTAGAGATTCATTCACTTGATGAGCTAAAAGACAAACTCGCAAAAGTTATTGTGATGGTTTTGATTGTAAACTTTTTTCAAAGAGTATTGCATACAGGATACAGTGGAGCTTTAGAGATGCTTTATTTCTCAGGTTCTATTTTGGCTCTTTCGTTGGGCTTATATTTTTTACATAAAGGTGGTAATCATTAATGAGTAAAATTTTCGTAGACGCATGTTTAGGCAAAGAGACCCCATACACTCCTGTATGGATGATGAGACAAGCAGGGCGTTATCTTCCTGAATACATGGCTGTAAGAGCCAAAGCAGGGAACTTTTTAAATTTGTGTCACAATCCTAAAATGGCAGCTGAAGTGACCATTCAACCACTAGACATTGTGGGTGTTGATGCAGCAATTTTGTTTTCAGACATTTTGGTTATTCCTGATGAGATGGGAATGGATTTGGAGTTTATTAAAGGTTTTGGTCCCAAATTTAATGATCCGTTAATCTCTCAAGAAGATTTAGACCGACTCATTGGTGGAGAAGAGGCAGCAAGTAAATTGACCTATGTTTATGAGACCATTGAACTGCTTAGAGAACAACTAGATGCTAGGGGTGACAACAAAGCCCTTATTGGTTTTACAGGTGCTCCTTGGACACTAGCTACCTATATGATAGAGGGTCAAGGAACCAAAACTTACAACATTTGTAAAAAAATGATGTACTCAAACCCTGAATTGTTACACAATATTTTGGCAAAAGTAACCGAAGTGGTCAAGCTTTATATGGAAAAACAGATTGAAGCAGGGATTGATGTGGTACAAATCTTTGACAGTTGGGCAGCAGCGATTGAGCCAAGTAAATATGATGAATTCTCATGGAAATACATGGTTGAGATTGCAGATTATTTAAAATCAAAACATCCTCATGTTCCGATTATTATGTTTCCAAAAGGTGTTCCTGCATTTTTAGATAAAGTATATGGAAACTTTGATGTATTTGGTGTAGATTGGTCAACCCCAATGGCACTTGCCAAAGAGAAACTCGGAGAGCGTTATGTACTTCAAGGAAACATGGAGCCATGCAGACTCTATTCTAAAGAAGCCACAACCGAGTGTGTTGCATCATTGGCAAACACCATGAAAGAGGGAAGACATATTTTTAACTTGGGTCATGGGATTTTACCCGATGTTCCCGTTGAAAATGCCAAACACTTTGTTGCTGAATGTCAGAGACTCTCTCGTAGAGATTAAAACTTCTACTCTTTTTATCTTCTTGTGGGCAGGGATGCCCA
>DYMW01000099.1 GCA_020721385.1 Sulfurovum sp.
TTTTAAATCAGGTATATACGCCTTCAAATTTTCAGCACCTACAATAATGTTAGCAAAGAGAGAAAGAGGAAGAAAGAGAAGAGTAAAGAATAATATTTTTTTAAACATCAAAAACCTTTATAGCATGGGCATTTTTGCCCACGCATATATAATAATTAAACCGTTTCATTGCTGTCACAATAACGTTTTTTCAACATCCCTGCCATACTTAAATACGAGTTCAATGCACCAATGTACGCTCTTGCACTTGCCAACATGGTATCAATGTGTAATCCATGACCTATAATTGCAGGTTCGGTATCGTTAAAAGCTACTTTGACCGTTACATTGGCTAAGGCATCTTTGCCTTTACTCACCGAGTTTACTTTGTAGTCCAACAATTTACCCTCATAACCAGAGATTCTATCAATGGTTTTAAAAATCGCATCAATCGTTCCCTCACCAATTCCTGCGTCTATGATCTCTTCATTCTCTTTTTTAATCTTAACCACCGCACTTGGCGTACCGTTTGAAAAATCCATTAACTGTAAGGAGATTAGTTCATAAATTTTAGGCGCATTGGTCATCTCATTGGTGACTAAGGCTCTTAAATCATCGTCATAAATATTTTTCTTTTTATCGGCCAAAATTTTAAACCGTTCAAACGAATTGTTTAATGCTACATCTTCTAATGTGAACCCCAATTTTGCCAACTTATCTTTAAACGCTGCACGACCTGAATGTTTACCCAATACCAAGGTATCTTCCATGTCCAAACCAATATCCGCAGGGCTTATAATCTCATACGTTTCACGATTTTTCAACATACCATCTTGATGAATTCCACTCTCATGTGCAAACGCATTTTTACCCACAATCGCTTTATTTGGTTGTGGCTCAATACCTGTAATGGTCGCAATTAAACGACTCGAAGGATAAATTTCTTTGGTATTAATATTGGTTTTAAAGTTTGTAAAAACATCTTTTCGTGTCTTCAATGCCATCACTATTTCTTCTAATGCTGCATTTCCTGCACGTTCACCCAAGCCATTGATGGTACACTCAACTTGTCTTGCACCATTCATCACGGCTTCTAGTGAGTTGGCAACACCCAAACCTAAGTCATTATGATTGTGTACGGAAATGATGGCTCTATCTTTGGTATATTCGCTCATAATCTTCACCATCTGCCCAATTTCAAAAGGCAATCTAAACCCTACGGTATCGGGTAAGTTAATGGTGGTTGCACCTGCTTCTATAACTGCGTCACTAATCTCTTTCATAAACCCAATGTCACTTCGTCCTGCATCTTCACAACTAAATTCAACATCGTCTACAAACTCTCTGGCATACTGTACCGCTCTTACAGCACGTTTAATCACCTCGTCAGGAGTCATTTTTAACTTGTATTCCATGTGAAGGGATGATGTGGCAATGAAGGTATGAATACGTTTCATTTTCGCTTGAGCTATCGCTTCACCTGCTGCTTTGACATCGGCATCTGTTGCTCGTGCCAATGAACACACGGTTGATTTCGTAACCCGCTGTGCTATTTTAGAAATGGCATCAAAATCTCCAGGACTCGCTGCTGCAAATCCTGCTTCAATAATATCCACACCCAATTTCTCTAACTGCATGGCAATCTGAATCTTCTCTTCGGTGTTCATGGAAGCCCCTGGACTCTGCTCACCATCTCTTAATGTTGTATCAAATATTTTAATTGTCTCTATACTCATGATTTTTACCTTATGTTAATAGAACGTACACCGTATAATGTACGCTAAAAAATTATCTAATTCTATCCTATATCGGATAATTAGAAACCAATGAAGTGAAATTGTTGTGAAAATTTTGAAATTAAAGTGAGAGAAGAAGCAGAAGAGAACTGTCTTGGGTGAAGTGTGTTACAATAGAATGAATATTTTTCATGGCGTCTCTCCTAATATTTTTTAGAAGTATAGCCAAGAAATATTAAACTAAAAAATATTAAAATTTTAATGTGGGCATTCTTACCCACATTAAAAATTATGCCTCTCTCTTCTCATGAGCCAAACGTGACTCCATTCCATGCTCTTCTTCATAATCTTCAATAATTGAACGAACCGTAGAACCTTCAATGACTTCAACATCCAAAAGAACTGCTGTCATTTTTTCTATTGCACCATGATATTCTGTCAATGTCTTTTTAACAAAAGCATAACGCTCATTCAGAGTAGCCTTAATACTTGCATCTATCTCTTGTGACATCTGCTCACTGTAATCATTAGAGACATGACCACCACCAAGGAATGAGCTTTGTCTTCTTGAAAGTACCATTAAACCTGCGACATCACTCATACCATAAACGGTAATCATGTCTTTTAAAATTGCCGTTGCTCGGTCAAGGTCATTTCCTGCACCTGTAGAGATTTCACCAATAAAAATCTCTTCAGCAGCTCGTCCTCCAAGGAAAACATCAATTTCAGCCATAAGCTCATGTTTTTGTTTTAAGAATCTATCCTCTTCATCAGGTAAATGAAGGGTATAACCCAATGCACCCAAACCTCTTGGAATAATCGATACTTTGGTTACCCGTGTAGCACCTTTGGTCAACTCTGCCATCAGTGCATGACCACTCTCATGATAGGCTACAATACGTTTTTCAACTTCTGAAATTTTTCTATTTTTCTTCTCAAGCCCTACAAATGAACGCTCAATCGCTTCTAGTAAATCTGACTGCTCAATTGTCTTTTTGTTAAAACGCCCTGCCAACAATGCTGCTTCATTAATAATGTTTGCCAAATCAGCTCCTGCCAAACCAGCGGTCTGTTTTGCCACAATTTCCAGTTCAACTTTATCATCCAACTTCACATCTTTAGAATGTACTTTTAAAATTGCCAAACGTCCATCATAATCGGGTTTGTCCACCAACACTTGTCTATCAAAACGCCCAGCCCTAAGCAACGCTGCATCCAAAATTTCAGGTCGGTTGGTAGCTGCAAGTACAATAACAGGTGTATTGGTACCAAATCCATCCATTTCGGCCAACAATTGATTTAGCGTCTGCTCACGCTCATCATTACCACCCATCTGACCACCACTTGCACGGCTTTTACCAATGGCATCAATCTCATCAATAAAAATAATAGAAGGAGCATCTTTTTTCGCCTGTTCAAACAAATCACGAACACGACTTGCACCAACCCCTACAAACATCTCAATAAAGCTTGAACCACTTACCGAAAAGAAAGGAACCGATGCTTCTCCTGCCACAGCTTTTGCCAACAATGTTTTACCCGTACCGGGAGGTCCTACAAGTAGTAATCCTTTAGGAATTTTTGCACCCAATTCAATGTAACGCTCAGGATACTTCAAGAAGTCAACAATCTCGACCACTTCATCTTTGGCTTCTTGTACTCCTTGAACATCATCAAACTTCACATTGGGTTTTTCTGAATTAATAAGCTTATCAGCTCTTCCTGCACCTAGAATTCCACCCATTCCTTTGGACATTTTTTTGGCTAAAAACAACCAAATACCAAAGAAAATGAAAATTGGCAACAACATACCAATCATTTCAGAGACAAATCCTTCACCAATTCGCCCTTCATAGGTAATGTTTCTCTCTTCTAAAAGAGGAATCAACTTCTCATCAAAGGCAGGTACATTTTGAGCCACAAATTTGACATTACCACTTTTATCTATTGCTTCAATGGTTGAAGAGGTAATTTTAACCGATTGAACTTTATCTTCTTTAATAAACTGTTTAATATCAGAATATTTTACTTTTTCTATTTTCGCAATCTTTTGATCGCCCATAATGTTTGTTAAGCTTTCATCACTCGTAAATGATTTAAAAACTATAATGATTACCAAAGCAAAAATTCCAAATGCTAAAAATGGATTATCATTAAAAAAATTATTATTTTTGTCGTTTTTATCGTTTTTTGGATTGTTATTTTTATTATTCATCGATTCTTATTTCTTCCTATACACAAGTGTTACCCACTCGTCTTTTATTTTTCTCTCTACCAGTTCTAAATCGCTGTAGGCATCTAAAACCAATGCTTCTTTTTTATCTAAAATACCTGAAAGTATTAAGAGACCTTCTGTTTTTGTTGCTTTTTTTAAATCATGAACGATAAATCTTAACACATCGGCAATAATATTGGCAATAACCACATCGTATTCCCCTTGGGCTTGATTGGCTGAACCTTCCCAAAGCTCTTCATACTCTTCACCATTAAGTCTAAAATTCTCTTCACAACTGTCTACCGAGATTGGGTCAGTATCACAAAGCTCTACAGTAGCACCCAATTTTCGACACGCCAAACCTAAAATACCTGAACCACATCCCACATCTAAAACACGTTCGTCACCTTTAATATAAGTTCCAATCGCATCCAAACAAGAGAACGTCGTTGCATGATGACCTGAACCAAATGCCAAAGCTGGATCGATTTTAATATTGATTTTATCCTCTTTTGCTTCATACCAACTTGGATAAATATAAAACTTTCCTACTTCAATTGGCTCAATTGAATTTTGATACGCCGAAATCCAATCAATATTCTCTTTCTCTTCTATGTTATAGCTAATGTCAATGCTTCCACCCAATGTTGCCACCAAAGACTCAACTGCCTCTTGAACATACTGCACATCGTTTTCGCTACGTACAATAATATGATTAGACTCTATCTCAATTCCATCACCTGAAATATTGGCAACGAAATCGGCGATAAACTCTACAAAATCCTCTTTTAACGTTAATGTTAATTCATAATATTTATCTTTCATTTGTTTCCTTAAATGCTTCTTCTAAATCCAAAGTTCCCTCATAAAAGGCTTTACCCACAATGGTTCCATCGACACCAGCTTTAATCAAAGCATGAATATCATTCATATCTTTTAAACCTCCACTTGCAATCGTCTCTAATCCACTCGCTTCTTTAATGGCTACGGTAAACTCAACATTCACCCCTGTTAACATTCCATCACGACCCACATCGGTACAAATAATCGCTTGTACACCACACGCCGCGAACTCTTTGGCTAAATCGGTTGCTTTCATATTGGAAACCTCTGCCCAACCCTCAACAGCTACCATTCCATCAATGGCATCAATACCAACAACAATCGGATATTTTTTTGCCATATCTTTAACAAACTGTGGATTTCTGAGGGCAACTGAACCTAAAATAACCCTATCAACACCCAAATCCAAATACATCTTAATGGTCTCTTCATCACGAATTCCTCCACCAAGTTCTAGCTTCAAATTACAATTTTGGCGTATCTTTTTAATCTGTTCCAAGTTTTCAGGTTTCCCTGCAAACGCACCATTAAGGTCAACAAGGTGTAACCACTCACTGCCCAACTCTTCAAATCGTTTCGCCACTTGCCACGGCTCATCACTGTA
>DYMW01000100.1 GCA_020721385.1 Sulfurovum sp.
AAAGCCATTGCTATTTTCTTGTGGGCATTCTGTATCAATCTTGAAAAAGTCGTACGAGAGATACCCATTTTATCGGCACACTCTTGTTGATAAAGTTCTTCATAATCACTCAGACGTATGGCTTCCATCTCATCACAATCAAGCTCTATTTTGTCAAGCTCTTTACCTCGAATTCCACACGGCTTAAAACAGACCCGTCGATGGTCAGCTTCAATGTTACGAACAATCTTTTTTCTTCCAAGTTGTTGCATTCAATATCCCCTTATATTTGAACATATGTTCTTAATATTTTTAGATTATAACGCACTTATATATAGAAGTCAATAGAATATTATAATTTTAAAAGATAATTTTTATAATTTTTAGTTATGTAAATTCAAGATACTTGGTTACATCTCTCTTCAAGACCCCTTACGCTAAAATACCGAACTTTATTCCAAGGATTTAACCATGGCACTTGTTGGTCTATTTAACATTGATAAAAATTATGATGTCAAACAACTTTTAAAAGGCGTTGATTTTCAACTCAATGAGGGTGAGCGTGTGGCGATTGTCGGGCAAAATGGTTGTGGAAAATCGACACTGATTAAGATTATTTCAGGTGAAGTTGAAGCCGATGCGGGTACACGTGTCATTGATAGAAGTATTATTATTGATACGCTTGACCAAAACCCAAAATTTGAAGTGGAATTAAATGTACGCGATGCCATTGAAAATGAATTAAGCGAACTTAAAACGGCTAAAGCACGTTATGAGGAACTCTCTTTACAAATCTCCACCGATTTTGAAAACAAACAACTTTTAGATGAACACGCCACAATAACCGCCTATCTTGACCACCATAACGCATGGAACTTAGATGATAAAATTGAACGTGTTCTACAAGAGTTTAAGCTCAAAGAGTATGAGTACCGTCATGTAAACACCCTTTCAGGAGGAGAGCAACGGCGTGTGGCATTGGCTTCTTTAATTTTGAAAAAACCCGATGTCTTACTGCTTGATGAACCAACCAACCACCTTGATGTTTATATGGTCGAGTTTTTAGAAGAGATACTCATTAAAGAGAAATTTACCTTGCTGATTATCTCGCATGATAGACACTTTATCAACAACATTGTCACCCGTATCGTAGAAATAGAAAACATGAACATTGTCTCTTATGAGGGTGGCTATGACAATTACCTTATTTTAAAAGAGCAACGAATGTTGAGTATGGCAAAAGCCCACAACACCCTTGTAAAGTTTTTAAAAAAAGAAGAAGAGTGGTTACGTCGTGGAGTTAAAGCACGACTCACCCGAAATCAAGGGCGTAAACAACGGGTTTTTGAACTGCGAGACCAAGCCAAAACCAATCCAACACTGATTCGTAAAATGATGATTGAACTCGAACGTGAAAAGAAAAACTTTAACTCCGAAGGCTCTATCTCTAAAAAGAAAATGCTGTTTGATATTAAAAATTTACACTACAGTGTGGCAGGTAAAAACCTGATAAATGGCTTTACCACACGTATTTTACAGCGGGACAAACTCGCCATTGTGGGACACAATGGTTCGGGTAAATCGACCCTACTCACACTGTTACTTGGACGACTCCAACCCAACGCTGGAACGATTGATAAAGGTGAATTTGCCATTGGTTATTTTGACCAACATCGTGAAATGCTCGATGGCACTAAAAATATTATGGATACCTTTTGCCCAGATGGTGGCGATGTTGTAGATGTACAAGGTAAAAACATGCACGTATTTGCCTACCTAAAAAGTTTTCTATTCCCTGAAGAGTACATGACCAAAAAAGTAGGACTGCTCAGTGGAGGTGAAAAAAATCGTGTTGCCCTTGCCCTACTCTTAACCCGAAAAGTAGACTGTCTTATTTTGGATGAACCAACCAATGACCTTGATATTCAAACCATCAATATCTTGGAAGAGAAACTTATTAATTTCCCTGGTGCATTAATTTTTGTAAGTCATGACCGTTATTTTATTGATAAAATTGCCAACAAACTCATTGTGTTTAAAGGCAATGGAGAGGTTGAAGAGTCCTACCAAAACTACAGCGAATATCTTGCCATTGAAAAGAACATCAATGACCTTTATGAAATGGAAAAAGAGGTTCAAAAAGAGACAAAAAACAAAGAGACTCAAGAGGTTAAAGTAAAAAAACAGACCAAACTAAGCTACAAAGACCAACGTGATTTAGAACGCCTTCCTGACCTCATCGAAGCACTTGAAGCCAAAATGGATGCCATCAATGCCTGTTTGTATGACCCAAAATGTTATGAAGAAAAAGGCATCGTTGTTGTAGCAGAAGAGCTTAAAAAAGTTGAAACCGAATATGAAGAGATGAGTGAACGATATTTGGAAGTTTTGGAGTTGTATGAAACGTTACAAGAGTAGCATAACTTTAAAGAGAAAAAACTATAATTAAACAGTCTATACTCTTAACAAAGGAATGTTTATGAACTTCTCTATTTTACTTTTAACCATTATTATTTTAGGTGTCATTTATCTGATTGTTATCTACAACCAATTTGTTGCACTTCGTGCAGGAATAGATGCGAGTTGGTCTGATATTGATGTTCAATTAAAGCGACGGTACAATCTTATTCCTTCATTGATAGAAACCGTCAAAGGATACAGTCAATATGAACAAGAGACCCTCAATAAAGTCATTGAGGCAAGAAATTCGGCTCTTCATGCCAAAGGTGTTGAAGAGAGTGCTTCGGCTGAAACCATGCTCACACAATCGTTGGGAAAACTCTTTGCCTTGGCTGAAAGTTATCCTGATTTAAAAGCCAATACAACCTTTTTGAAACTTCAAGATGAACTTGCCAATATGGAAGAGGTCATTCAAAATGCTCGACGATATTACAATGCGATTGTCAGAGATTATAATGCCAAAATTGACTCATTTCCTGATTTGTATGTTGCGAGAAAATACCACTTTACTCCTAGAACCTATTTTGAGCTCGAAGAGGGTGAGCAACGAGCTATGCCAAAGATAACATTTTGAAAACACTGTTTCTCATTTTACTTTTTACAGCTCAATTCCTATGGGCAAACGGACAAGAGCAAATCGACAATTACCATGTTGATGTACAAATCAATCAGGATGGCTCACTGAATATCAAAGAAGAGATTGCTTATAACTTTTCCTCCCTAGAAAAGCATGGAATTTATAGAGACATTCCGCATACCATCAAAACAGATTTTAATGATTTTCCTGTTGACATTGGATTGGACAACTTTACCGTTACGATGGATGGTAATTTTGTCAAAGTTGAACAATCAAAAATCAATGGTGATTCAGGTTCCAATATCCGATTACAAATTGGTGATGCCAATGGCTATGTAACAGGTATCCATACCTATACAATTGCGTATACCGTGGCTCATGGCGTTTTAAAAAAGGGAAACGATGATGCTGTTCGTTGGAATGCCATTGGAACAGGTTGGGATATTCCTATTAAATCGGCTACAGTGGTGGTGCATCTGCCCAACTCACTGTTTCAAAATTCTGTCAACATCACCACATTTAGTGGGTCGTATGGGATAACAACCTCCAATGCCTTCTTGAAATGGATAAACCATAAAACACTGCAAAGCACCATTATCAACCTAGCCCCACATGAAGGATTAACCGTTGAAGTTGCTTTTGCATTGGGAAGTTTGGAACAAAGTGGAGAGTTAACACCCCAAAAAGAGCTGGGTTTATGGCTTCAAAAGTTTTGGCATTGGTTGTTTCTAGGTGGCTTTTGGTTCTATATTCATCGTTATTGGATAAAGTTTGGTAAAAATGCCCCCATTCAAGCCATTGCTGTGCAATATGAAGCGCCCAAAGATATGGATATTTTACAAGCAGGTCTAATTTATGACCAATATGCTGACAACAAAGCGTTCTCTCCTGCCATTGTTGAGTTGGCACAGTTGGGATATTTAAATATTATCGATTCAGAGGAGACATTAAAGCTTGAAAAAATCGAAAAAGATACCAACTCACTCTCGTTTACACAAAAATATCTCATCCATACACTCTTCTTTAAAACCAATAAAACTTATGAATTTTCCAATAAATCCATTCAAAAAGCCAATGCATTAAATGATGGCTTTACTAAAATCAATGAGAAACTCTACGCATGGTCAAAAAAAGAAGGGTACCTGAAACAAAATCCCAATGAAGCAAGAAGGGCATTCTTTTGGCGTATCATGCCCTTAACCACTCTTTTTATGGTAATTGGTTTTGTAATGGGTGCTTCTATTCTGGGGTGGGAAGTTATGTTTATGATAGGATTTTTTTCTATTTTTATTGTGGTGGGTCTGGGTGTTGCCATCTTTACAGAGGGCATTTTTCCTGTCGTTTTTGGTATCCTCTTTTTAATTATACCCGTTATCATGTTGCTCACTA
Source organism: Sulfurovum sp. (assembly GCA_020721385.1). Classification (GTDB taxonomy): domain Bacteria; phylum Campylobacterota; class Campylobacteria; order Campylobacterales; family Sulfurovaceae; genus UBA1140. The sequence continues at coordinate 4,406 of DYMW01000100.1, forward strand.
TTTTTCCTTCCAATCAATTGACTCTTTTGGGCTATACTTTCTTATCAACCCTCCCAATTTTAGGAGTGTTAAGCTATTTTTATTATAAAAATATGGGAGCCTATACCGAGAAAGGTGCCTTAACCTATGCCCACCTAGAGGGGTATAAAATGTTTATCAAACGGGTTAAAGCCGATGAAATAGAACGACGATTAGAACGTGAACCTAACTTTTTAGATAAAACCCTACCCTATGCCATATTGTTTGGATACACTAAAAAATGGGTGAATCTCTATCAAGAGTTACATCTTGCTACTCCAATATGGTACCAAGGAAATAATATTAACCATCTCAATAACCTAACCAATACCATTCATTCCGCAACCACTCTTCCAAATTCAGCCTCAAGCTCTGGTGGATACAGTGGTGGAGGTAGCTCTTCAGGAGGTGGTGGCGGTGGTGGCGGAGGAGACTCTTGGTAGAACGTTTTAACTTAGAAAAATTAAAAGAAATTATCATAAAGAAAATATTATGCAAACCATAGAAAAACTCATCAACCTAGCTCAACACAAAAACCAAATTGACATCAAACGGGATGAAGCAAAATACATGAACCATGAATGGTTACTTCAAAGTATTATTGATGAAGTAAACGAAGTTCGTGAGGAGATACAAACCCACAATACCGCCCACCTAGAAGATGAACTCTCTGACATACTTTGGAGTTGGATGATACTGGTTGAAAAACTCAAACATAAGAAATACATCGAGTCGCATGAAGCCATTTTTGAACGGGCATTAAAAAAATATGAAGAACGTATTTTACCTCTGCAAGGCAACAGCAATGACTACCTCATTTGGAAAGCCGTAAAAGCAAAACAAAAAGAGGAATTAAAAGCCGAAAAAAACCAACGTAATCGAATCTAATTTTATACATTTGAAATGAAAGAACT
>DYMW01000101.1 GCA_020721385.1 Sulfurovum sp.
TTTCTTCAAAAGACAACTTCCTTTATTAAAATTTAATACTATTCAACTTTTAATGCCACATATATTTATTAATTGTTATTTAAGTTAAATATATTTTAATTTTTTTTAAGATTATATTTATTTTTTAGTTTTAATCTTATATAATAACCTCTAAAGTAAAGCGATTTTTCGTAAAACAATTTTTAGGAGTCTAATATGCAGTGGGAAGCACTAGGAGAAATAACATTATTGGTAGCCGATACCGATGCACTTAATCGAAAATTAATCACTTCACTCTTGGCCAAAGTTCCTACTATTAAAATTATTGAAACAGAAAATGCTAAAGAAACCATGGAACTCTTGGAAAATGAAAAGATAGACATGGTTTTACTCGATTATCACATGCAACATGAAAACAGAGAAGAGACACTTAAATCCATTAAAAAAGAGACCAAATATGACTATATTCCCATTATCATGATTACCACAGATGATGGAGAGAGCAAAAATCTTTATGCCAATGGTGCGAACGATATTTTATGTAAACCACTCAAACTTACCAAATTAGAATCTACCATTTATAAACATATTGAAAAAAAACAATACAGAGAAAATTATAAACCCTTATACAGTTCAGAAAATACCAACAATCTTTACAGTACTGAAGAGAACTATAACCTCAAAGCCATTGAAGACTCACAAAAAGAGATTTTTTATGGAATGGCAATGTTGTACAGTAAAAAATACAATTCGGCAAACAGTAAAGTCATCGCCAATATTGCCAAAGAGTATGCTCTTGTTTTAGGTTATGATGAAGAGGTTGCCAACAATGTCTATTATGCCACCATGATTCGAGACATTGGTTCATTGGCAATGACTAAAAACATACGTCAAGATTACCGATTTTCACAAAAAGATAAAGAACTGTACAATCACTCTATGTTAATGGGGTATCAAGTAGTGAACAACTCCATTGAAACCAATTTTATTAAAATAGCCAAAGTTGTTATTGCTCAACGCAAAGAATCCTATGATGGTTCTGGTATTCCTCATCAATTAAAAGGCGATAAAATCAGTCCTTTTGCTACCATTGTTGCGGTATCTGAAACATTCCATGCCCTTTTATCTCCGCGTCCTTACCGACAAAAAGAGACCTATACACCAGAAGAGACTTATAGAATTTTAGCACAAGAGAGCAATCGAAAATTTCAAGCCGATATGATAACGCGATTTTTAGAACATTTTGACAATTTTGTTCAATTACGAGAGAAATATATTCGACAAAATGCACTTAACTATAGTCAAGAGGCAGAATGAAGTCTGTTCTACAATTTTAGTGAAGAAACTCATATTGCTAAAAACTAAAAAAAAAGATATAATAATTTAAAAAATACCTACAATTATGTCTGTACAATGAGGGAGCTAGAGCAAAATGAGAGAGATACTGTTGGTTACAATATCAGCATTACTTGGATATATCGTTGTTTCAGCTTTTTCATCAACCACCACACCTCAAGAAGCCATGCGTAAAATCATTGAACAACCTCAAACCGATATGAAGCTCAAACAAGAATTGGCATTTGTTGAACTTGAAAAAACAGAAGAGACCAAACGCCTTGCCCTTGAAAATCAACAAAAACTTGAAGAGCTTCGTACCTATCAAGACATTGCCATTAACAGCAAAGAGAATGATACCAAAGTACAAATCAAAGAGATAGACTCAAAAACAAGCAGTGACTTAGCCAATCTTAAATATGCCTCTCAAGACAATCAAAAAACACGCGAAAGTAATACATTGATTGTTATTGCCATTCTTATCTTTATTCTTATATTTGTCTATCTTCGTTATCAAAAAAATTTGGTACAAGCAGAACTTGAAAAAGATACCGAATATAAAGAAATGATGGCAAAAAAAGAGTATGCTGAAAAAATTCTTACCCTTCTTACTTCAGGAAATTTATCCATTGAGATGGAGAAAAAACTCTTAAATATGTTGGATGAACTTCACAACGGTGGTAAACAATCTAAAAACGATAATTTTATCTATCATCCTAATCCAGAAATAGAACAACTTCCTTTCCAAAAAAAATAAATGTTTACAATTATGATGTCTCACTTTTTAAAAAAAGTAACATTTATGACTTTGTTTAAATTTTTTTATGCTAATCATAAAAACTAAAGTTTTACATAAGAATATCTTTTATAAACTATAATATAAACTTACAATTAAGAGTAAAATACTCTGAATTATAAAGTTAATAAATAAAGAGGAGAGCTTATGCAAGTAGAGATGTCGAGACGAAAGTTTCTGCGAGGAACTGTTGTTATGACGGTAGCTGGGGGTACAGCTATGAGTGCAACCAATCTGTTTGCTAGTAGTGGTCAACATGAAAAAAAGTTGACCATTACCACCAAAACAGGTTTGGCAAAAGAGGTAAAGGAGATTCCAACACTCTGTGAGATGTGTGTGAACAAATGTGCAGCCATTGCCAGAGTGGAAGATGGAGTGGTTACCAAATTAGACCCCAATCCAATGTTTCCAAAATCTAAAAATATGTTGTGTCCTAGAGGAAATGCAGGTATACAAGCACTCTATGACCCAGATAGATTAAAATCGCCTATGATTCGTACAGGTGAAAAAGGGGAAGGTAAATTTAAAAAAGTAACATGGGATGAAGCCTTTAAATACATTACCGAAAAGACTGTTAAAATATTAGACGAGGAAAAAGATAACCGATCATCATTCCTTTTCTGTGCTGGTGAAGGTATGGCAGAGCATACTTTTAAAACTTTTTATGAAGGATTTGGTTCAGGAAACTGGCTCAACCATGCATCGATCTGTTTACAAACGGTAGCTTCAGGATATGGTGTCACCATAGGGGCTTATCCTCAGGCTGATTTAGAAAATGCCGAATACATCATTATGGCAGGGGCGAACCGTGCAGAAGCGATTGTGACTCCTGATACGATGGATGTCTTTAAACGTACCAAGGGGCGTGGTGCAAAGCTCATTTGTGTTGACCCACGTTTTACCAATACCGCAGCCAAAGCTGATCAATGGTTGGCGATTAATCCTGGAACAGACTTAGCCTTTGTCTTGGCATTAACCTATGTGGTCTTAAATGAAGAAATTTACAACAAAGCTTATGTAGAAGAGCATTTCAATGGTTTTGAGGAGTATAAAAAACATATTTTTGCAAAGGGATATACTCCAGAGTGGGCAGAGCCTCTTACCAACATTAAAGCCAAAGATATTTACAAGATAGCCAGAGAGTTTATGGCTCACGCTCCAAAAGCAATCTATTATCCAGGTAGACGAAGTACCTTTGCTCAAAATGATTTCCAACTTCGACGTGCCATGGCGATTTTCCAAGGTCTAGGTGGTGGTATAGATTGCAAAGGTGGATTGGTCTTTGGTTCATCCATTAAGATCAAAGGGCATGAGGGGTTAGCACCACTTTATGCAAGAGCTGAGTCACGTGCTGTTATAGAGAAAAAAGATGTTAAAGATGGTGAAGCTAGTTATGATGACTGTGCTGTTGTCTCTGGTGGTGGTTCATGGTTAGGATGGAGAAACCGATTCTTAGAAGATAAGATGCCTTATAAAGTACGTGGAATGTTCTGTTACAAGCACAATCCAATGCAAAATATGCCAAATACAGCCAAAACAGCAGAGATGTTGAAAAAAATGGATTTGGTCGTTGCCATTGACACCATGCCAAGCGATACCGTCATGTATGCCGATGTGGTACTGCCTGAGTGTACATACCTAGAGAGAACCGATCCTGTCAACACATTTGGTGGAGTAGAGCCATCCATTGCCCAAAGAAATAAAGTCATTGAGCCGATGTTTGAATCCAAACCTGTCAATGAAATTTTACGAGGTCTTATGGCACAACTCTCAAAACCTCTTTTTGAAGTGACTAAAAAATATGATGAAGATGTTCAAGAGGAGTTGGCTACATTAGAACCTGCGGAAATGAGTGAAGATAATGCAACCGTTATTACTCCTGCACAAACAGCGGCTCAAAAAGAGGCTGAGGTCTATGCAGAGTTTGACTTAACTAAAATGTATGAGCAAAACCAAGAGGAGATGAACGAACATGCCGTTCACCACTATCCTGAAGCAGCCGAAGCATTAAAAAAATATGGAGTCTATTATCCTAAAATGGACACATACTACAAAGAACTCTCGGATAATAAACATCAATACTACCCTGAAAAAGAGAAATTTTACTCGGTTCTTGGTGGTAAAACAAAAACTTCATCAGGTAAAGTTGAGTGTAATCTTGCAAGTATGGGAAATAAAGGTGTAGATCCTATGCCAATATGGAAAGAGGAATATGCGTTTACTGTTCCAGAAGGTAAATTTAGACTTATGACAGGACGACATGCACAATTTACCCAAAGTGGTACAGCAAATAACTCCGTACTTAGAGATTTAATGCCAGAAAACTACATTTGGATTAACAAACGTGTTGCTAAACAACAAGGTATTGCCTTTGGTGATTTGCTTGAAATACGCAGCAGCATAGGTTCCACACGCATTAAAGCCTATCCAACTGAAAAAATTGCTCCAAATCAAGTTTTCTTTATTCACGGTTTTGGTGAAGAGAGTTCAGCATTAACATGGGCCTATAAAAATGGTGGTAATGACAACGCCATAATCGAAGATGTATTAGAGCCAGTATACGGTGCTGCAGCAATGCATGAGACCAATGTAGAAATAAGAAAGGTATAATTATGGCAAGATATGGAATGGCTTTAGATTACAAAAATTGTATCAACTGTAAAGCATGTGAAGTTGCCTGTAAAGAGGAGAACGGTATTCTCTTGGGTGCAGATAAACATAGAATTTGGGTCGGGGTCAAAGAGATAGAGGGTGAATACCCACTACTCGACATTGTCTCAAGCTCATTTGAACCAAGTCAGTGTCAACATTGTGACGATGCCCCTTGTCAGTCAGTTTGTCCAACCAATGCCACCTATTATGATGAAAATGGTGTCGTTCGGGTCAATGCAGACATGTGTATTTTGTGTTCATACTGTATGAATGCTTGTCCTTACGATGCACGGTATGTTGATGATAGAACCATGACGGTTGATAAGTGTAACTTCTGCTCAGACACTCGATTGGCACAAGGTAAAACCACCACAGCGTGTCAAAATACCTGTCCAACAAAAGTAAGAACCTTTGGAGATTTAGATGACCCAGAGAGTGAAATTAGCGAACTGCTTAGAACAAGAGAACACTTCTCTTTAAAAGCCCATCTTGGTACAAAACCAAAATTATTTTATCTAACATAAAGGGTACAAAATGAAT
>DYMW01000102.1 GCA_020721385.1 Sulfurovum sp.
GTCATAGTTTGTTCAATTTGCATGATGTCTTTCATTTCCATTTCCTTTAGTTACTTGGCTCAAACGAACCAACAAAAAAACCATCAATGCTGTTATGCACTGATGGTTCAAGGTGGAGGAGACTACTGTTGTTTTTGATCAATCATACGGCTAACAAAGTTTGCCATATTGTGATGCCATATTTCGATGTTACGGAGCATGGGATAATAAGGCTTGCCAATAGCGTTATTGGCTTTGCGTTTGAATTTGAAACTACGTTCATAGTGGTAGTGCTGCAATGATGCTAACAGTTCTGCATCATTGAAATCTGTCACTTGATGCTCAGGTAAGTAGTATTTAGATGAGTCAGGCATTGTAATTTCCCGTGTTGGAAGTTAATCAAGGTATTTGGAGATAGCCAGCAAGCGTTTAATGAATGCAGGCTCAGATTTTAACTCTGGTGACTTAGCTAATGCTGCACGGTAGAAGAACACACGAAAGTCCATAGTGAAGCGATCAGCATACGTAGCAACAGCGTCAAAGTTATTGATGGTAACATTTGAGAGAATGCTAGTTAGTGTTGCCCAACGTAAGCTGGAATCAGAAGGGATTGTGCAGGTATCTGGATTAGCCAGAATCTGTTGAATGGTAATCAAGTTGTCAAACAGCTTACAGAAAGTAATGAATTCTACCGCTACACCAGAAGTGATTGTGCCTGCGTAGAGAGCAACTTTATCATTACTCACTTCTTTCCCTGTAATCAGTCGATGCATGAATTCCCATGAACGAGGACAGCAGTAAGTTAGTTCCTTATGGTCAGGATTGAAGTCCATCAGCTTGTTTGGGTATTGAGCCAAGTAAGCAATGATACGTGAGTCATAATTTTGAGGAATAGCTACCTCTTCTAACCAGCCATTGAAGTTGGTTTCAAGAACCAAGTGAATTAACCGAGACTGCATAGCAGTACCCATGTTATTCACAATAGCTTTATCTGAAGCAATATTACCTGCACAGACGATAGCTACGTTAGGGTGCAGTTTATGCTGACCAACTTCTTTATCCAGAATTACCCGGTAAGCAGCAGCAATAACATTTCGTGAAGCTGAGTTAAGCTCATCACATTATTTTCTATATGGTTCGCAATACCACATACGTTCTCAGGGTCAGCTACCCATGAACTGCTGCATGTCACCATGCAGAGAAGATCATATCAATCTCCTGATGAATCAGGAGAGTTACCATTTCGGAACACCATTAGCTTGTGTCCTACGTCTTACGACTGATCGTTAGGCTTTTAACTGAAATTTAGCTTATACCCAAACTGAGTTAAGTTGTTAACTCGAATACAGTTATCAATAGCTTTTGCTGCTTCAATTTCGTCATCAAATCGAGCAGAAATATAAAGTTTTTTCCTGTATTTTAGCTGCACTTGCCATTTCTTCCGATCTTTTGCCCAAGATACCCCGTGATACCTTGAAGAACTTTGTTGGCGTTTCACACCTGCGTTTGCTGGGTAAGCCCTGTCATGTAGTCCAGTATCCCAAGCATGTTGCATATTGTATTGGTGGGTGCACCATTCCAAATTCTCTAAACTGTTGTTTAGCGGATTACCATCAATATGGTTAATTTCTGGTAAGTTATCTGGATTTGGTATAAAAGCTAAGGCTATAAGCCGATGTACTTGAAAAGAATACATTTTGGAATTTTTGTAAAGATGAACACACTTATACCCGTGGTTACTGAGGTAAGGTTGTATGTTGTCTTTATTTTTCCAATTAGTTCTGCATTCTTTCTGTCTCCTTACATTTCCTGAGTTAGAAATTTCGTAAGGAAAATCAGCTATTACATGCTATATTTCAGTATTTAGCACGGTAGGTTGTCTCTTAGGTAAAGATTCAAGTGTACACTCAAACCATCCACCCACATAGAGAGTTTCCCCGTTTAGGCAACTTTCGACAGTGCATTACTACACTGAAGCCCTGAAGTTAAGGAAGATTAGCCAGCCGTCTTTACCAGCAGGTAAAGGTGTACTCTCAATGGGGAAAGTGTTAAATGGTACAAATTCTGCTTTACCATCAGAAGTGAAGCGAGGTAAGCCGTTTAGATCAGAACTTTCCATTTGGCTCAAGCGAATATCAATCAATTCTAAGTTGAGATTCTTTGCAATCTTCTTGACAATCTGAGATTTTCCCGTTCCCGGTGAAGAGGTCATCATTGGAACCAAACCTGCAAAGAGAGCTTCAGTAATAAACTCCACTGCTTGGGCAGGATTAACAGTGAATTGAAATGTTGATTTAGTGTCTACCATGATTATTCTACCTCGTAAGAAAGTGCTGTCTTGCAGCGATTAATGATTGTTTGTCTAGCTTTTTCACGAACTGCTAAATCGGCATCATCATGCATGAAGTAGGGAGAGTATGATTCATCACAATTAAGTTGTGCTGGGCAGTACTCACAGTTGTATTCCGTGCTGACACTGCCTGCTTCAACGAATGGCTTGGTATACTCACACAAGAAACAGTTGCATGAGATTAGGTTGTAGTACTGTGGGAAGAGTTGCTTCATAGCATCTGGTTTATTAATGTCTTCTTTCAACATTAGTTCCCATAGTGTTATGGTCTGTTTCAGTGCTAATTCTGATTCTGGATTAAGTGGTGACATAGGCTATCTCCTCTGAGATGTTAATTTGCAGGTAGGTTAGTCTTGTTAGAAAGACCGAGAAAAAAAAAAAATCCTTGAACCAAGAGACTATCTTAGATAGTATTCTCTCGTCCTTGGGGAGTGCAGTCGTGAAGCTCCGGTAATTAGCTATCACGGATGCTTCTTCAAAGGATACGAGTTGTGTGCCTTAAACAACTGTATACTGCTTTCAAACTTCACACTCATATTTATGCCAATGACTTCTTTCCTCCTCTAAGTCATTGGCATTTTCTTTTTCTATCTGCCTGCTTTTTCTTCTTCTCCTATCTGTCAATGTATTTCTTGGTTCAGAAGTAGAATATACTTGGATACTATTACTTTATCCTAGGAGCACGTATGAATGACTTAGTTGAACCAAAGATGATTGATGTTGTACAAGACATCCTAACCGTAGTCTCTGGTGGTACTGCTGGAAGTACTCTAATACCCTCTGCAACTGAAGCTACTCAAGAGGCTTTACTGACCGAATTACAATTGAAGCATGATGGTACAAGTACTGAGCCTGTATTCACTACACGTAGTATTCAGACTCAAACGCCTACAATGTTACGTACAACAACATCAGGTACTATAGTTGCTGGAGCAATTCATATTAGCGTTACCAATGCAGGTTCAGTATCTGGCACAGTGCTAGGAGCAGAATTGAAACCAAAAGAGACAGTGAATTTCACAGTGACAGATCGTCATGCTACGCTTTCTGGTGTATCTTACGTAGCTACTGGAACTGAGTTTGTTATCACAACATTAGCAGGAGCGTAATCATGTTTGGATTAGGAGATCAAGGCGAACCAAGTAATAACAAAAAGACAGATGTAGAAGCTAATAAAACCAGTGATGTGTTTTTTCCAACTGTTAAAGCTGTTTTTGATTGGGTTAGTGGTTTGTTTGTTAAAGGGGCTGCATCTAGCACTGATAATGCTATTGCTAGATTTGACGGTACAACCGGAAAAGTAGTTAAAAATAGTAATGCGACTATATCGGATGATGGTGTTATTACGGCATTAAATGGCTTGCTACAATTTCATGGTAGAACTCCAATACTAAATGGCTCTTTGCATTCTGGTGATTGGGCTGGCAAAGAGGCATATCCAAATGTAATTACCGATCTTAATGTGCTAATAGATGCAGGTGTATGGAATTTGGTAAATACGGGTGAAGTTTCCAATATGCCATTTAATTATACTGGATGGGCGTATGTAATTAATTTGCGTCACGCTAATTTAGCAGATACTGGGAATTGGACTACACAGTTTTTTGTAACGATGACCACAGTAAATACGATCATATATGTTAGACAGCTATATTCTGGAGGATGGCAGGATTGGCGTAATATTTATACGAGTGGTGGGTCACTTGTTGATGGTTTAGGGAGTGGTGGTACAGATGGTCAAGTGCTTAAAAAAGTCGGTGGTCTAGTGATTTGGTCTAACCCTTAAGGAGAATATGTTATGAAACTCATTGGTGAACAAGATGTTAATGCTACATCCTATAAAACAGCAGGGGTTATCATGTTTAATAACACAGGTGTAGTACCAGAAATGGTAGTGTATGAAGATACTGTCATCCCATTAGGGGATACAGTGATTACACAACGCACAGGACAATACACAGTACCTTACCATCCTGATATTAGTATCCCGTTAATCAACCCACTGACTAGTGAGTTAACAGGTGAGACATTGCCAATTGATAGTCTGATGGCAATACTGTACAGCGTCTATGCATTTGCACGGATGTATCAGTCACCAGTTACTGAACCAGTTTAGGTTAGTAAAAAACCAAGGCTATCATTTCTGATAGCCTTGGTTCTAACTTAGAAGTTCAATGAGTTTTACTAACTTACCCAAGCAGCCTCGAAGTGCATAAAATCGAAATCACGTTTCATACCAAGGTTCACCAAGTTATTGGCTGTAGCCATTTGCATTAATGGCGTAAATTCAGGACGAGAAAACAAAGCACGTCCTTTACCCCAAGTTAGTTGATTCTCAGCAGGGTTAATGTCTACTGCACATGCAAATGCATGAGTAGACGCTCTGCTTCCACCACGAATAGCACGATTGTTGTAAGAGCCACCAAACATATCCAAGCCATATTCTTTGACTTTATCAAGTGAGTAGTATTGGAAAATGTCATTGAAGAAGTTTGAGAAATCTTCTGCACATTTTTGGTGAATACGAATACGAGTAATTTCCTTACTTGGTTCCCAAGCAAGTTTCATCGGGTAAGGTAGACTAATAAACTGATGTTTAGATTCATCACCGGGTTTACCATAGAATGCTGTCAGTGATTTAGTATCGTCATGAGGATACTTTGGTACTTTGGGAGGTGGAGCATCTCCTTGACGTGCAAACATCTGAGGGACAGTTACGTTTCTCCGTATAGCTTCAGTGATGATACCTGTAGGGGTAAAGTTATGAAGGTACTGCCACTTAGTCACAGCAGCAGCAGTCTTCTTTCCAGCAATTCCATCAATTGCACCGTCATACAAGTTCAGTGCAGCCAGTTCTTTCTGAACTTCTTTGATGAGTGCAGGGGAAGTAATTTCAGGCATGTTAGTACTCCATTAGTATTGGGT
>DYMW01000103.1 GCA_020721385.1 Sulfurovum sp.
ATTAGTGTAAATCTCTCCATAATGAGCTTTTCCAAAGATAAGCTAAAATTGTAAATAGAATCATAAATCCGATTACCCATGGTCCCGCAATTGCACGTGCAGGTTTACTTGGATCACCAATTTCATCTAAATACGCTCTTACTTCTTCATAACCTTTTTCACTTAATCCAACTCTAGGCATTGAAGTACCTGCCAATTGTGATTGAGGATTTTCTACAAATGTTTCTAAGAAATGTGCAGATCTCGCTCTTGCTATCATTGAAAGGTCTGGTGGTAATTTACCCATATAGGCTTTCACCGCGTCTTGCTCTTCAATAACTTTGATTTTATGAGCCAAAGCATCTTTTTCAAATTTAAATGATGGTGTATCCCCCAACTGCGTTGACTTAGCATAACGCATTGCATGACAACGACCACATGCTTCTGTAAATGCCTCTTTAGCTGTTAGTTCTGCTGATTTATTTGCTTGAAGATACGCAACAACGTTGGCAATATCTTGTGGCTCTGAAACCATACTAGAGATGCTTCCCATTGGATGCGTCATCGTACCATTTGGATACTTATGGTCAACATTTGATGCTATTGCAGGATCTTTAATTAACGCAATTAAGTAGTTTTTGTCATACAATGCACCAGCATGATCTAATGATGGAGGAATAACACCACCCATGTTCGTGGCACCATCCATGTGACAACCCATACACATACCAAAGGTTGCTTCACCAGCTACGGCATCACCTTTAAGTGCTGCAATTGTTTTTACCTCTGCCCAAAAAGCTTTTTTCATCTCTTGTTTTTCTTTAGATGCCTCTTCTATGTCCGCTGTTCCATCATAAACAAAATTATGACTCTCAACATGTTTGTGCATCTGAGAGTGAGCATACGGCTCAACTCCCCAATATAATAGTAGCGTAAAGAAGGCCACAACTCCGAATATTTTAAGTTCTTTCATCCCTTACTCCTTACAGCTTTTTTTCTATTTTAGTGATAAATGGTAATGCAATCCACAATACAAAGAAAAGAATCGCAGCAACCAATCCAATAAATGCAAACGTTGCATCGGTTGGAGGTAATTTACCCATAAATGTTAAGACCAATACATCAAGCAACATTAACCAAAACCAAATATTAAACAATCCTCTTTTACTTGCAGGAGCAACATTTGGACTTCTGTCTAAGAAAGGAAGTGCCAAGAAAATCACCTGTGCAATACCAAATGCAATTAAACCAAAATCTTTAGAAAAAGGTCTAAGAATCTCATACGACCACAAGAAATACCACTCAGGGTAGATGTGTGCTGGTGTACTTAATCCATCGGCTGGGTCAAAGTTTACAGGATCCATTGCAAAGTCAAAGTTATAAAATACCAAGTAGAAGAACAAGATAAAATAAACACCCATAACAAAGACATCTTTACTTAAAAATACTGGTTGGAAAGGAATAACTTTAGACTCTTTTACTTTTCCTGCTTTGTAAAGCTCTGCCGCTTCTTCAAAATCGAAATTTTCACCATCTTGATTGTTAACGTGTGGAAGTCTTAATGTTGCAAAGTGGAACACAATTCCTCCAATAATAACCAATGGTAAAAGGAACACGTGTAACATAAAGAATCGTGTTAAGAATGCTTGACCTGGAACATAATCTCCTCTAATCCACTCAACAAGACCATACGCTTCTAATGAACCGCCTGAGAATAAATTGGTAATAACCATACCTGCCCAATAAGACATCTGTCCCCATGGCAACATGTATCCTGAAAATGCTTCCGCAGAGAACAATACAAAAAGTAACATTCCTGAAAGCCAAATCATCTCACGACCTCTTTTATAAGAACCGTAATAGATACCTGTAAACATGTGGATATAGATAATTAAAAAGACCAATGATGCACCAACACCATGAATGTGTCTCCACAACCATCCATAACCAACTTCGGTCATAATCGTGTAATTCACTGAATCAAATGCCGTATCAACGCTTGGTTGATAATACATTAAAAGAAAAATTCCTGAAACTAAAAGAACGCCAAATGTAACAGCAAGCACCATGCCCATTGCCCATAAGAAGTTAATGTTTTTTGGAATCCAATATTCAAAAGCAAGTACTTTACTTACGGTAGTAAGTGCCAATCTTTCATCTAACCATTTAGCTGAGAATGGTTTTGCGTTTTCGTCAAAATGTGCCATCTATTTTCCTCCTTAAACTGTAAGACCAGCGTTTAGCATTTTTTTATACTCTGCACCAGCTTCACCTAAAACCAACTTTGTTCCGTCAATCTTAAATGGTGGAATCTCTAGTGGACTTGGAGGTGGTAAGTTTGGAAGGTTAATACCTGATACATCAAACTCTCCACCATGACATGCACATTTAAACTTTTTTTCATCTCCAAAATAAGCAGGAATACAGCCAAGATGTGTACACAAACCAATAGACACATGAAATCTATCTGCTCCAATAACCACATCTCGGTCATTAGCAGGAGCATCTTTTGGCTTTTTAAGTACAAAAATTGGTTTTCCCCTCCATTTCTCTACACTTAGTATATTTTCCTCTGCTGTACTCAAATCAATTGTTGTAAAACCCGCCGCTTTAACACTTGGAAGTGGATCCCAAGAACGTTTCATTGCATACAACGCACCGATACCACCTAAAGCAGTAAAACCACCTAGAGCCATACCCATGAAATCACGTCTACTACTCATACCTGTCCTTTATAATAAATTTCAACCTTTATTATAAATAAAAAGAGATTAAGTCTCTCTAGACTTTAAAGCTTATTCAGAATTTTTTTAATGATTTCATTATTTTTTGCTATTTTTACACGTTTGATTAAACCTTGATTTATAATTTTGTGAGAATCCTCTACATTAAAACTTATCATTACCATAATTTGAAGTAAACTTAATAAATTCTTTTCATCTTCACTTAATTGATTTATTTCAATAAAAACAACTTCAGCTCCTGCTACACGGGCTTCGAGTGCAGTTTGAAAAGAAGCAGTTACCACGCGTGTTGAAGAGCAAATTAAATCAGTATACTCTTCTGGTTCATACATGGTTTTAAATATTTTTGCCAAATCATCTTCATATTTCACATAAAAATAGTGTCCTAAAAGAAGTTCCATATTGGTCTCTTTAAAAAACTCTGCATTTTTTAATATTGTTTTATCGGCATCAGAATCGCTTAAAAAGAAAAGCGTTCGCTCCTTTTTTTCATGTTTTTCAAAATAAACATCATCAACAATCAAAGCCGAAATACACGCCTCATCTTGACAATCCAATCGCAACATAATTTCACCATGAATGCTCTTATCTTCTGGACTCTCTGCAAATCTAAATACTTGTTTGAAATCGGCACAATACTTCACCAAACGTCCATGGTCATCTTCAGGAGAATCAATAATCACTGAAGCTCCAGCCTCTGCAATGGCATCTATATCTTGAATCGTCTCAATGGTTACTGATTCAGGAACCCCAAACTCTTTGGCGACCAATCCTGCTCTAAAATCATTCACCAACAGCATGGTTTCAACACCATTTGCTCTCAATTTATTTAAAACAACCGAGGCTCTTTTAAGCCTATCAAGCCCATTTTTATGTCCTGTAAATGCGTAATAATATACCATCGTTACTCTTTCCTTGTCTTCTATTTTTTGCCATTCTAGTGAAAATAGATTAAACTACCACCTACTCTTCAATAATTCTCTTCACCATAATCTTAAAAATATACTTGTGTATAAAATAGAGGCTGTACCAATATAAATACCCACTTATCCCTGACGGCTCAAAATAGGCTTTAAGCGTTAAAATCGCTTCATCTTTCTGTTTTGAGGTCTGAATGGTAAATTGTAGCCATGCATTTCCAGGGGTTTTCATGTCGGCTTTTAAACGTAAAATTTTATGATATTTCCAATTTTTATAGTAGGTCACTACCCAAAAATCAATTCTATCTCCTACCCGTAACAAACTGGAATTGCGTTTGGTTGGTGAGAGTCCTGCACCACCAAAAACTTTATCAATAAGCCCACGAATTTCCCAAAGCCATCGTGGGGAGTAATATCCTGTTACTCCTCCAATATTTTTTATTTTTTGAAAAATTCGCTCAATATCATCAACGTCAATCTTTTGACTATACGCTTCATAAAGCATCCCTTTAATCTCTTTGGAATCCAAATGTAAAAACTGTTTTTTACGTTCAGCATTAAGCACTGAAAGTTCATACGGAGTTACCCACACACTTTGAAATATCGCCTGTTCTGTCCGTTTGGTAGCTTCAATAATTGACTCTTCAAAACTAAGTGGTACAATAGGAGAATCAGGGTCAATCGCTTCTACAGGATACTTATCAACAATCGCCAAAGAGTGCATTCCTTCTAATAATCGTTCAATTAACAAATACGGCATGGTCGTCATGTGGCTAATAATACGACTCAAAAATGAAGGCGTTAATAATCGGTTTACAATAGGCAAAGAAAAGGTTTTTAACTGTTTCTCTCGAATTATCAAGGAAAATATCTCAATCATCTTGGCATAAGGCAATACATCTTTTGAACCAATTTCTGCAATTTGATTATAATAGTTAGGATTTAACAATGCATAAATCAGATATGCCATCACATCATCGACAAAAATAGGTTGACATAGACCCTCTTTTCCTGGAAGTTTGGGTAGAAAAGGAAGTTTCATCCCCAAACTTCTAATAATCTCAAAACTCGATGACCCAGCACCAATAATCACCCCTGCTCTAAACTCGGTAACACAAGGATGATTTGCCCGTAAATAATCCGCTGTCTCTTGCCTACTTAACAAATGTTTAGAGAGAGGAGCATCAGGTTTATCTACCCCCAAGCCCCCCAAATAGATAATCTGTTTTACCCCTGCCTTACATGATGCTTTGGCAACAAGGGTTGCGAGTTCATTGTCTTTATTAATAAAACTGCTTTTCTCATCAATATAAAGTGAATGCACCAAATAATAGACCACATCCACACCTTCTAAAGAAGCAACAATCTCATTAAAATATTTCTCTTCTAAAAATTGTTCAACAATACAAATATTGGCATATTTATGATTAAGTAGAAAAAAATCATCTTGAAGATAGGAAAGTTTACGAATACTCCGAGAGAACAAGGTTAAACGGTGACCTTCATTATAAAGGTTATTCACCATCCGTCCACCAATATAACCCGTTGGCCCAAAAATTGCAATGTGTTTTTTCATCATTTTACTTTCAAATAGTATAATTTCAAATT